>JAPOOH010000044.1 GCA_026713505.1 Chloroflexota bacterium
GGGGCGCCCGGCGGGGGCACGGGGGCCCCCGCCCGCTCCGGCGCGGGCAGCGTCGTGCTGGACGTGCGGCGCGGCGACGGGCCCCCGGCGGCGCGCGGTTACACCTTCCCCGCGTTCGTGACCGCCGACCGCCGCATCGCCGACGCGCCGGACGAGGTAGCCGCCGCCGTGCGCGCCATCGTGGCGGCACAGCGTATGCTGAAGACGGACCCGTCGCGGGCGGCGGGGGTTGGCGAGAAACGCTTCCCGGCCCAGGAGGCGGGGCTGATCGCGGAGCTGATAGAGCGCGACCTGCCCTACTACGACCCGTCGATACCGCCGGAGACGGTCGAGCGGATGAACGCGTTCGCGCAGCGCATCGGACTGCTCGACGGCCCGGTTCCGTACGAAGCGGCGGTCGCAACCCGGTTCGCCGGGCTCTGGACGTCTTCATGACCGTAAGGGAGGAGTGAACGTGGCGAAACCTGAGTTGGAGTTCTTCGACCCGTCCGGCATCCCCAGCGAGCCCATCCCGCCGGTGGAGGGTCTCAGCCAGCAGATACTCTCACGCGATGAGGTCACGGGCGACTACACCCGCCTGCTGCGCTTTGAGCCGGGGACAGACACCTCGGCCATGGGCCCCCAGGTGCACGATTTCTGGGAGGAGGTCTGGATCATCGAGGGCAGCATCCACGACATCCCCCTGGACAAGACGTTCACTGCCGGCATGTACGCCTGCCGCCCGCCGGGCATGCCTCACGGCCCCTGGATTTCGCCCGATGGCTGCCGCACGTTCGAGGTGAGGCACTATGAGCGGTGAAGGGATGGACGCTGCGCGAAGACCCAGCCGGACGCTCACGTTCGACCACGGGGGAACGCCGAAGCGCTTCACGGCGCGCAGGCTGCTCGCCGGGGGCTACACGGGCCGGGACCCGGCGGCAGTTGAGGAACACATCGCCGAGCTCGCCCTGCTGGGCGTTCCGCGCCCGGACCACGTGCCGTGGATATTCGTCGCCGACCCTCGGGTGCTCCAGGTAGACGGGACGGTCTGGGCGTACGACGGTACGTCCTCCGGCGAGGCGGAGTACGTACTGCTCATCGGCAGGGACGACGTCTTCGTCTGCATCGGAAGCGACCACACGGACCGCGGCCTCGAGAGCCTTTCCATCGAGAAGTCCAAGCAGGTCTACCCGAAGATACTCAGCAGGCAGACGTGGCGTCTCGACGACCTCCTGCCCCGCTGGGACGGCCTGCGCCTGCGGAGCCGCGTCGACGACGGCGGCGGGCTGACCGACTACCAGGACGGCACGTTCGCCCAGCTCATGCGGCCCGAGCGTCTGCTCGACCTCATCGGCCCGGACCCCGGCGCGGGAACCGTCGTCTTTTCCGGCACCCTCCCGGTGCTCGGCGGCAACGTCCGGCCGGCCCCCCGCTTCGAGGCCGAGCTCTTCGACACGGACGGCAGCTCCCTCGCCACGCTCGCCTACGACGTCGTCGTCCTCCAACCCCAGGTTCAACCCGACGAGCGTTGAGGACCGGGGTCTGCTTCACGCTTCGGCGAGCGCGTAGCTCGTGCTCCGTCCGCCTCGCGGGCCCCGCACGAAGATGCCGCGCTCCATCAGGTCGGTGATGTCGCGCAGTGCGGTGTCTTGCGAGCACCGCGTCATCTGTGCCCACTGGGACGTGGTGAGCCTGCCGCCGAAGTCGTCTACCAGGTGGTTGATGGCGGTGCGCTGGCGGTCATTGATGGACAAGCCGGCGATGCGCTCCCAGAACCGGGCCTTGGCGAGCACCGCGGTCAGCGTCGCCTCCGCGCCGTCTATGGCCCGGTCAAGGCAGCCCACGAACCAGCGCATCCACTCGGACACGTCCATAGTGCCCTGCTGCGTCCGCTCCAGCACGTCGTAGTAGGCTCGCCGCTCCTTCATGATCTGGGACGACATGCTGTAGAAGCGTTGCGGGCTGCCCTCGGAGCGGGCGAGCGCCCTGTCGGCTGCCGCCCTGGGGGTACGCCCGTTGCCGTCGTCGAACGGGTGCACTGTCACGAACCAGAGATGGGCCAGCCCCGCCTTGAGCACTTCGTCCGTGTCGGCGGGCGCGTTGAACCAGTCCAGGAAGGTCCGCATCTCTTCAGGGACCCGCTTCTCTGATGGAGCATCGAAATGCACCCGCTCCCGGCCGATAGCGCCGGAGACCACCTGCATAGGGCCGGTACGCCAGCCTCCCACTTCGACCCGCCCCATGCTGTTCCGTCCCGTCGGGAAGAGGGAGGCGTGCCAGTCGAACAGCCGCTCCTCCGTGAGGGGCCGGTCATAGTGCTCGGTTGCGTCCAGCATCATCTCCACGATGCCCTCGACGTTGCGGTCCACGTGCAGTAGCCCGCCGATGTCCATGCCGAGTCGCCGGGCGACCGATGACCGCACCTGCTCGGCGTCGAGCACCTCGCCCTCGATCTCGCTGGTCTTCACCACGTCCTCGGTAAGCGTGCCGAGCACGGCTTCCTGGCAGAGGTCGAAGCCAAGCCCGCTCATGCGCCCCAGCAGGTGTCCCTGCCGGTGCCGCATCGCGGCCAACGGCGCGACCAGCCCCTCCGGCTGCCATCGGAATTGAGGCCAGTCCGCTTCCTGGTGTATGTACCGTGTCTGTTTTCTCCGCATCATATGCGGAGATTATAACCCCTAATCTCCGCATGGCACAAGATAAACTCCGCATGCCATGCGGTGAATAGCGCCACTGATCTCCGCACGGCGGTCCCACTCAACCCCTATGCGACACCCGCCCCTTACGCGAACGCCCACTCGAACGGTACGCTGGTGACTGCCCGGAACAAGCCCGCAGACGACCTCCCCAAATCCGACACAATGCGACACCATTTCCGAAAACAACCGCCATTCCACTCCTGACGGCCTCCTCCGTAGGAGTAAATGGGCTGTCGCATTGCTGTCGAATTGTGTCGGATTCCCTGTAGCAGAAGGTCGGATTCCTGTCGGATCGCTGTCGCGTTTTGTCGGGTGCCTGGAGCTGAGCCGCCAGCCCCGCGCTTGACGAATCGCCCGCCGCGAGCGAGAGTCCAACCACAAGCCTGACGGCCGCGGAGGAGAACCATGGCGCAGCAGACAGTAGCAACGATCGGAAAGACCAGCATAGACACGGACGCGCGGGCGAAGCAGCTCCCGTACGACCAGTGGGTCGAATCGCTCGACCTGCCCGTCCACAGGGGCTATTTCGTGGAGGACGTCCGCAACCTGGAAGTCGCCCCATGGCCGGAGCTGGGCTGCAACGCCGCATTCATCCAGCTCGAGGGCATGGAGGGCGTCGCGGACGCGCGCATCACCGAGATTCCGCCGGGCGGCTCGACCATCCCCCTGCGCTTCGGCCTCGACGAGGTCGTCTACGTCGCCGAGGGACAGGGGCTCGCGACGGTGTGGGCGGAGGGCGTCGAGCGCAGGACGTTCGAGTTCAGCCCCCGCAGCCTCTTCGTCATCCCCCGCGGTGCGGTCCGCCAGTTCGCGAACGCCCGCGGCGACCGTCCCGCGCGCCTCATCTCCAACACCTACCTTCCGGTGGCGATGTCGCTCGTTCCCGACGCCACCTACTTCTTCAACAGCACCTACGAGGACCCCACGCTTCTTGAGACCTCCGAGGACGAGTTGTACTCGGTCGCCAAGCGCGCGCCCGGCGGGCGCGGCGCAAGCTGGTTCGGCAACTTCTTCACCGACCTCGCTGCGTGGAGCGGCCTCGTCCCACACCGCCAGCGCGGGGGCGGCGGCCACGTCGTGGACATCCAGTTCCCGCAGTCGGAGATGGGCGGGCACATGTCCGTCTTCCCGCCGGGCACCTACAAGAAGGCGCACCGCCACGGCCCCGGCGTCGTCATCATCATCCCCGCAGGCGAGGGCTACTCAATCATGTGGCCGGAGGGCGAGGAGAAGGTTCTCGTGCCCTGGCACGAGGCCAGCATGTTCGTTCCGCCGAACCGCTGGTTCCACCAGCACTTCAACGTGAGCGTGGAGCCCGCGCGCTACCTTGCGCTCTCGCCCATCCGCCAGATGCGCGGCCTCAGCAACCGCATGAACCCGCTGCTGGACCAGGTGGAGTACCCGAACGAGGAGTCCTGGATCCGCGAGATGTTCGAGGAAGAGCTCGGCAAGCGCGGCCTGGAGAGCCTCATGCCGGAAGGCGCGTACCAGGACGCCCACTACAAGTGGGAGTACGACGCCTCCGAGGAGCAGGGCGCCGTCCTCGACGCAACGGCAGGCCGCGGCCTGTAGCAGGGCTCGTCCCGGAAACGATGCTCCTGGCGCCGATCGCGGTCTACCTGCTGCTGGTCAGAGGCGACAGCATCCTGATGCTCCGTCGCTGCAACACGGGGTTCGCGGACGGCTCCTACAGCATGATTGCCGGACACGTCGAGGCGGGCGAGGACCTCACGACCGCGATGGTCCGCGAGGCGAGAGAGGAGGCCGGCATCCGACTCTCGCCCGAGGACCTGGAGGTGGTCGGGGTCATCCACTCGATGGGCGACAGGGAGTACGTCAACTTCTTCCTGAAGGCTTCGGAGTGGTCGGGCGAAGTGGTCAACATGGAGCCGGACAAGTGCGACGACCTGCGCTGGTTCGACATCGCCAACCTGCCGGACAACACGGTCCCGTACGCCCGGCAGGGCGTCGAGAACTATCGCAGCGGCGTCTGGTTCGGCAGCATGGGCTGGTGACGAAACTCTCCTGGAGACGGACATGGATCTGATAGACCTCGCGGATAAGCTGTCTCAGTTCGATGAGTACTGGAGTCCCCGGATCATCGGAGAAGTCAACGAGTCCTACGTGAAGCTGGCCAAACTCAACGGGGAGTTCGTCTGGCACAGTCACGAGCAGGAGGACGAGCTCTTCCTCGTGGTGAAGGGACGCTTGACGGTCCGGTTCCGGGACGGGGATGTCCACCTGGAAGAGGGCCAGATGATCATCGTTGAGAGGGGCGTCGAGCATCAGCCTGTCGCTGAGACTGAAACTCACGTCCTGATCGTGGAGCCCAGGTCCACTCTGAACACGGGCGACGTGGTGAACGAGCGCACCGTCGTTGACCTTGAGCGGATCTGAAGCCTCTCCTCCCGCTCCCCTGCCCTAGCCCCGCGCGGGAGCGGCCTGCGGAAGCACCACGGCACGCAGTGGCGCCTCCCGCAAGGCGAGTGTCACCGCCACCACCAGCAGCATCCCCCCTGCTCCCGCCAGGGCGATGGGCGCGCCGGTCCCCTGCGCAACGCCGTTCATCAGCGCGCCGCCCACGGGCAGCAGGCCCCAGTGGACGCCGTACAGCGCCATGACGCGCCCGCGCAGGCGGTCCTCCACCAGCATCTGCAGGATCACCTGCCCCGTCGTGATCTGCACGACCCCGAAGGTGCCCGAGAGGAACAGCAGGACGAGCGCGACCTCGAACCACGGCGCCAGCGCGAACGCAACGATCGTCGCCCCGAACAGTCCGCCCGAGCCCAGCAGCACGTGTCCCGCGCCTCGCTGCCTGAAGTAGCGCGAGTACACGAACAGCCCGGCCATGGCCCCCACGCCCGTCGACGAGTACATGAGGCCCAGCTCGCGAGCACCGACGTCGTACACCTCAACCTGGAACACCGGAAACGTGAGCATGTATCCCTGGCCGAAGACGGACGCGGCGATCGCCAGTAGGATCAGCGGCCGGAAAACCGAGTGGCCCCACACGTACGCCGCGCCGGCCTTCAGGTCGCCCAGCATCGTGCCGTGCCTCCCTGCGGCTGCCTGTTGAGGATGCACCAGGCGCATCGCAGCCGCCATCGCTCCCGCCCCCGCAGCGGAGAGGAAGAAACTGGGCCCGGCTCCCGAAGCCGCGATGACGAACCCCGCGATAGACGGCGCAACGATGCGGGTTGCCGACCACGCCACCGACGTGAAGATCGGAAGAGCACA
>JAPOOH010000536.1 GCA_026713505.1 Chloroflexota bacterium
ACGGTCCTGTGGCGCAGCTCCCCGGGCTCGCAGCCGAGAAGCTCGGCCAGCTTCACGGCGTCCCTGGCGGTGAGCGCTCTCGGCTTTGAGAGGTCCACGAAGCGGTAGAGGTAGGAGTGGTTGCGGCCGATGGCGAGCGAAGCCTCGCGCATGGAGAGGCCGCGCTGCCAGAGAAGGTCCTTGATCTTGTGCCGTATGGGGTCGGGCTGCATCGCAGTTCCTCGCGCGTGTGTCGTCCGGTGTCCTCGTATGTCCGTAGGAAATACACTATACTCGATTATTGTCAACGGCACTACACGACTATATATTCCCCGCCATGAACACCGGGACCGACACCGCTCGCACCTTCGACGAAAGCCGCAAGGCGTTCGTCGAAAAGATCAAGGCGTACATGGCGCGCAAGAATGTGACGCGCACCGGCTTCGGCAGGGATGCGCTCCGCGACGGCCGCTTTGTCGGGCGTGTCCTGGGCGGCTCGGACGTACGCCTTCGTACCGCCGACAAGGTGCTGGCGCACATGGGCCTGGAGCCCGTCGGCCGGCGCTTTCTGAAGGAGATCAAGGCCTTCCTGAAGGTGACCCGCACCAAGTCCTACGTGTTCGGCGAGGAGGCGATGAGCGATCCCACCTTCGTGCTCAAGCTGGAGCGCGGGCGGTCCCCGACGTTCCGCACCTTCGACCGGGTGCGCGCGTACATGACGGACAAGTCGAGTGCGGCGGAACGCGAGGCGGTGCGGGCCGCAGTCGAGGACGGGGCTACGGCGGTTCCGGTGGGCAGGGCCAAGAGGAGAAGAGGGAGATGCAAGTCAACGAGTACATGAGCACGAAGCAGGTGGCGGCGTATCTGGGCCTGAGCCCGCGCACGCTGGAGCGCTACCGCTGGAGCGGCCGGGGACCGGCGTTCTACCGTTTCGGCAACCGGGTTCGCTATCTCTTCGTCGAGGTCGCGCGCTGGGCGGTGGAGCACCGGATGCGCTCGACCTCGGACGATTTGCCGAAGAATCCGGCCCCGGACGACGAGGACGGCGGGGACGCGGACGGCGAGGAGGAGGACTCGTGATGGCCGCCGGAGCGGATCTGCCCCTGGCCGTGCCGAGCGGCGCTGCCCCTGAAGCGGCACCGGCAGTCCCGGACGCCGGTCCGGCGCGTGCGGACACGCTGCTGCCTTTGCCGACAGACTTTCAGCGCATGTGGTCGGGAACCTTGCCGGATGCCCCCTGCACGGGGCCGTTCTGCGAGATCGGCACTGTCGACATCCTGATGGCGGTGTCGATCGGCCTGTTGCTCGTCTTCGTTCTGATTTCAGGCACGGTGCAGCTCGTCAGGCTGCTGTGGACGGTTGCCTCGAGGGGCATCGACCTGCTCGGGCATGCCCTCGACGCCGGGCTGGAGATTGCTGAACGGCCGCTCTGGCGGGCGCGGTCGACCGCCTTGCGGCGGAGGCAGGAAACGGGCCGCATCTGAGGAATTGCCTGCGCGGCGCGGGCTCCGGGGCCGTGTGGCGCGATGCGCTCTTTCCTGCCGGTCGGCCCGAGCGCAGCCATGCCCGCTGCGACCATGGCGGGGGCCGGCCCCCGGGCGGCCGGCCCCCGGCAAAGGGCACAGCGACAAGCAGCGTCATCAGGCCTGGCAGGGCGATGCAAGGGCATGTGCCGGTCAGGCGCCGTCCAATCGTACCGCAGACATGCGGCCGCACCGTGCGGACCGCGGCCTTCTTCGATGCGGAACCGGGGCGGCCGCAAACCGACCTGCGGCGAAGTGTCTGGGACCGTCGTGTTCGGTCGGCCCCCGGCGCCGCAAGACTCAAGGGAGAACAAGATGAGAGCCGGAGGAGAGACTATCGATCGGGCAATGCCCGTCAGGCGCGGCCGGCAGTGCTCACCGGTGATGCAGACGATGCCGCCCGCCTGGCCCGGCGATCCTGTGTCGCCCGGGAAGCGGGTCGAGGCGCTGCGCTCCGTCGGGCGCATGACCGGTGCCGCCGGGCAGGGAAACAGCCTGGAACGCCGCGGCGATGACGGGGTTGCCGCCCTTCCTGCCGGCGCGGAGGGCTCGCCATGACCGGGGTGGGGGGCGATACAGGGCGCGGGCTCCGGGTTGCT
>JAPOOH010000585.1 GCA_026713505.1 Chloroflexota bacterium
CGCAGGTCTGCATACGACACTCGTGACGGCAAGCTCAGGGGCTTCGGCCTCCGAGTGCTGCCCTCGGGCGGCAAGCGCTTCTTCGTCCACTGCCAGCATCGCGGCGAGCGCGTCTGGAAGATCGTCGGCGACGCTGCCACCATGGATGTCCGCGAAGCGCGATCACGCGCGAGAGAGACGCTTGCCGCGATCAGGCGGGGCGAAGGCGCCCCGCGCGATCCCGGAGAGAGCCTCTTCGAGGCAGTCGCCGAAGCTGCGTTCCTCAATCACGAGCGCTTATGGAAGCCGGGGACACTGGCGGTGAACCGGATATACCTGCGCAACCAGATACTGCCCCATTTCGCCGGCCGCCAGATCCACGACATCGAGAGCGGTGACGTGCGGAACTGGTTCGCCTCGCTGCGCGCCACCCCGGTAGCCGCCGACCGCTCGATGCCGGTGCTCTCCGTCATCATGCGCGAGGCCGAGGCGATGGGGCTCAGGCCGGAGGGTTCCAACCCCTGCAAGGGCATCCGTCGCTACCGGCGCGAGGGGCGCGAACGCTTCCTCTCCGACGAAGAAATCCGCCGCCTCTCGGCGGTCCTGTCGGCCCATGAAGGGCGCTCTCCGCAGCAGGTGGCGATCATACGGCTTCTCCTGCTGACCGGATGCCGGAAAGGGGAAATCCTGACGCTCCGCTGGTCCGATTACCGCGAGGGGAACCTGTTCCTTCGCGACTCGAAGACGGGCCCCAGAACCGTGTGGCTGTCCGAACCCGCCAGGACCATTCTCGACGCCCTCGATCGAAAGGGGAGCTGGGTCTTTCCCGCGCGCCGCGCGGCAGGCCCGCAGAGCAAGAGCTCGCTGGACCAGTTCTGGTGGAGGCTCCGCGCCGAGGCCGGACTGGACGACGTTCGTCTTCACGACCTGCGCCATACCCATGCCAGCATCGCGCTGCGCGAGGGCGTGACAGTGCCCGCCATCGGCCGGCTGCTCGGCCACGCCAGCCCCGAGACGACGCTCAAGTACACGCACCTCAGCGATGTCATGGCGATGCAGGCCGCCGAGATCGTCGGCGCCGCGCTCGAGGGCTGAGGGATGGCGGCAAGGGAACGCAGGAGGCTCACCGACTCCGCCATCGCCCGCCTGCGTGCGCGCGAGATCGAATACACGGTCTGGGACGACCGTGCTCCCGGTCTCGGTGTCCGGGTCCGCCCGACCGGCGGGAAGAGCTATGTGTTGCTGCTCCGATCCGGTGGCCGTTCGAGGCGCGTCTCGCTGGGTCCGGTATCGCTCCGAACCGTCGCCGAGGCGCGCCGGGACTGCCTCGCGCGACAGGCCACGCACGAGCCCGACAGGGAGAGCGCGCCCAGGCGCGCCCTTCCCCGCTTCCGAGAGTTCGTCGAGGGCGAGTGGAAAGACGTGCATTTCGCGCGCTACAAGCCCTCTACGAAAACGACTCTCCGTTCCCTGCTCGCGAGCCAGTTGATCCCGGCATTCGGTTCGGTCCCGCTCGATCGCATGTCCACCGCGCGGGTCAGGCGCTGGTTCGACGCGTTCAGCCGGACTGCGCCGGCCAACGCCAACCGCGGGCTCGAAGCACTGCGCCAGATCATGAACTTCGCGATCGCGTGTGGCTACGCCGACGCCAACCCGGCCGCGGGCATCGCACTCAACCCCCGGCCCAAACTCACCCGCTTCCTCTCCCGCGAGGAGATCGCCCGCCTGCACCGGGCACTCGACGGGCTGACCACAAGGGCCAACCGCCAGCAGGTCGACATCATCCGGCTTCTGCTGCTCACCGGATGCCGCAGGGGCGAGATCGTACGGTTGCGCTGGTCCGAGCTCCGGGACGACAAGCTCATGCTGGAGGAAAGCAAGACGGGGCCGAGGAGCGTCCCCCTCAACTCCCAGGCGCGGCGCATTCTCGCCAGACAGCCGCAAAACGGCAGCCCTTTCGTGTTTCCGTCGTCGCGCGATCCATCCCGGCCGCGCTACTCCGATCTCGATCTCTGGCACCGGGTCCGAAAGGAAGCCGGCATCGAGGACGTGCGCCTTCATGACCTCAGGCACTCGTTCGCCAGCCACGCCGTGCTGCAAGGCGTCCCGCTGCCTGTCGTCTCCCGCCTGCTGGGTCACAAGCGTCCGAGCATGACGCTGCGCTACGCCCACGTCGGTGACCGCGAGACCGAGGCGGCGGCGGAATGCATCGGTGAAGCCATCGCGCGGGTGCTGGATGGCGGCGGGGCCGGAAGCGGCGGCTGACCCGGCGCGCCGCCCGCAGGTGCCGCGCCTCTCACCAGCGAACGAGGCTTCTCAGCATCACCCCGTGCTCGGCCTCGTTGTCGTTGGCCGCCTCGCGCCGGATCGCGTCGAGCCTGACCTCGAAGCCGGGGTTGCCCTCGACCGCCGAGGTGAGCCGCCAGCCGATCCGGTAGTCCCGCACGCCGCCGTCCGACATCCCGAAGCCGATGTTGGGCGTGCCCGTGAAGCGGCCGCCGAACAGCGCGAGCCCGTAGCCCGCCTCCGTCGTCAGGCCCCGCCCGGCACTGAACGCCA
>JAPOOH010000617.1 GCA_026713505.1 Chloroflexota bacterium
CACCACGGTGGGATTTCGGCACCTGTGGGGCCCGGCGAAGCGAGCGAACTTGGCCGCGACAGCGGAGACCGATCCGGATGCGCTCTATTCGGCAATTGAACCCAGCCTCGCGCTCGGCCTGCCGTTTACTCCGGTCACGGTGAGCGACGAGTGGTTCGAATGGCCGACACTGCCGGAACTGTTCCCCGTGTCGTTTCCAGGCATCAAGACGAGCCGCGACGGATTTCTCGTCGATGTCGATCTGGATCGGCTCAGATCACGCGTCGCGGACTACTTCGATACGAGCGTGAGCCACGAAGAAATCGCCCGGCGCTACCCGAGCGTCATGGCAAGCACCGCGCGGTTCGACGCCCGCGATGTGCGTGACACGCTGTTGCGGCGGGGCGGGCCGGACGAGTCCGGATTCATCCGCTTCGCCTACCGGCCGTTCGACACGCGGTGGCTTTATTGGGAGAAAGACACGAAACTGCTCGACGAAAAGCGCGCCGACTATAAGCCACACGTGTTCGCTGGCAATTCCTGGCTGTCGGCGGCTCGGCATCTTCGGAAGGGTTCGGGAGAGCCGCAGGCATGTCACACGGCGCATATGGGCTCCTTGCACCTGATTGAACGGGGAGCGCTGATGTGTCCGGCCTGGCTTGATGACCAAGGCCTCGAAAGCGCAGCCAACGAGTCGCGCCGCCCGAATCTCTCTGCCGAGGCGTCGAAGTACCTCAATCGCGTAGGCGCGACCGTGGAGGATCTCTTCTATCACGTGCTCGCGGTGCTTCACGATCCGGGGTACCGAGGGGCCAACTCCGGGGCGCTGAGTCTAGAATGGCCGCGGATACCGCTCCCGGGCTGGCCGGACGGCACCGGAGCAGGCGCGATCAAGGCCTTGGCCCGTTCAGCGTCGCGCGGCCGGACACTCGCGGCTTTGCTGGACCCGGACACGCCCGCACAAGGAGTGACCGAGGGGCAGTTGCGCCCCCACCTAGCCGAGGTCGCGGTGCCCGCTACGGCTGACGGGCGCAACATGGACGGTGACGATTTCACGGTCGACGCCGGTTGGGGGCATCTGGGAGTGGGCGATGCCGTCATGCCCGGCCAGGGCATCGTCATTGAGCGCGCCTTCACATCAGGGGAACGCCAGACAATGGGCGAGGCACGGTCCGCGCTTGGCGATTCAACGGTCGACGTCTACCTGAACGGGCGGGCGTTCTGGCGCAATATTCCCGTTGCGGTCTGGCAGTACAGGCTGGGAGGCTACCAAGTGCTGAAGAAGTGGCTGTCCTACCGGGAACGGGACATCCTGAGCCGCGCACTTTCGATGGAAGAGATCCTAGAGTTCAGCTCGATTGCGCGACGCATCGGATCCCTGTTGATCTACCTGCACGCGTTTCGAAAGGGCTGAGCGATCCACTGCCCAACCAACTTGAGCGCGGACAGACTTGCCCCTCCAAGAACCCTTGTTTCGTATTCGTGGGACGACGAACCGCACAGGGACTGGGTCCTGGGATTGGCTGCGAATCTTGGAAAGGACGGCATCGAGACGATTCTGGACCGATTGCACGCCTTGCCTGACGACCAACTGGCAGGGTTCATGGAAGGAAAATCCGGGCAAACGACGATGTCCTGATCGTCCGCACTCCTAGCTGCCGGTTGAAGCCGGACGAGAGACGAGGTGGCGTCGGCAAAGTGGGGGACATCCTGACTGACGAGGTGCGCGCCCAGGGCAATCACCGGAAGGTCGTTCCGGTGCTGGCAAGGGGGGCACCGGGAGGAGGCGGCTCCGTCGTGGCTGGAGGGGAAGTACTACGCGGATCTGAGCAGCCGGGAGAAGCACGGGGGGGACTGCCCGGATCTTGTCTCCACGAATCTTGGCACGCGATCGGTCGCCCCACCACTACAGAAAGCTCCTATGCCAAGTCAGCGTTATGATTCCCAAACGAGACTCACTAACCTGAAGTTCTGGCCCGATTTCCCAATAGAATGTGCTCTAACTTACTGATTGCTTTGTGTTTAGGGTGGGATTTGAGGCCTTCTCGTCTTACACTTTGCAGGCACTAAATATGCCCGCCATGCACATCGCCATCATCAAGTCTGTCCAAGACGGCAGGCTCTACCGCTCCAAGCTCCTGCGCCGCTCCCACCGCGCCGACCAAGCCGGGTCCGGAAAACCACCCTCGCCAACTTCTCCCACCTTCGCGACGAGGCAATCGACCTGCTCAAGGCTCAGCTCGCCGGCCGCTCCCTCGTCGATGCCTCGCAGGCCTTCCAGATTGTCCGCTCGCGCTCCCATGGCCCTATCCAAGCCGTGCTCGCCGCCTTCCGCCAACTCGGCCTCGCAGGCCTGCTCGCCTCCCGGCCATCCCGCCAGCGCGACCTCGTCTGCGCCATGATTGCGGCCCGCATCGTCCAGCCCCATGCCAAGCTCGCCACCGCTCGCTAGTTCCACTCCACCACCCTGCCCGATTTTTCGACCTCCGCGGGGCCACCGCCGAAGACCTCTACGACGCCCTGGACCGGCTGCTGCAGGGCCTAGGGGGGATTGGAGCGATCCGGTGGACGGTCCCCAAGGACGGTACGTGCGCGAGCGTCGCGAGAAGGTCGAAACCAACCAAAGTAACACCAGGGACGACAATCCCAAGAACACCGTCGAGTTCTACTGCGGTGCGGGCGGATACGAGGAGATCCGAAGGAAGGAGAGAGCCCATGGAGAGCCTGCGAATTCTCGCCGCGCTATGCGTGACGTGGGGCGCCTTGCCTTTCGTCTCGGCCTTGCAAGCGGAAACGGGCTGTGCGCAGTGGGGTACTCCCAACTACTTCAAGCGCGCGACGCCCATAGATGTGAAGGTGTGGGCACACTCAGCGCCGTGGAGTTGAGATACGAGCAGGTGCCCGGCTATGCGGTGCCCCCGCTGAGCGAGTGGGAGCCGCCGCACGAGCGCGTCTTCGAGCTGCTCGGCTTCCAGCCGCACCCGGCACCGGCGCTGAGCAAGCCGCCAGAGCATGCAGGCAGTGCGCCGAAGACGCCAACCTGGTCACCAACGGCCTGTTCGAAATCCGGCCATTTCGCACGATGGCACATGCAGCAGGGACTTGACAGAATCACTTAAGTAACTGACCAATCGCGAGTTACATCCGTTCAAGGCCGTCACTCACATTGGCGTACAGCCATAGACTACCTGAGGTAAGTTCGGTTTAGGTGTTCAATCGTCGATCTCCGCCAAGACCGGGTCCGAGCGGTTCGCTTCTTGCACGATCTGCCTGAGGCGCTCGCGCCGGCGCCTGTCCCAAGGAGCGTAGTACCGTTCCGTGGTCCTTATGGAGCTATGGCCGAGCAATGCGCTCACGTCCTCAATCGCAACGCCTTGGACCAGCAGGGACACCGCGAACGTGTCCCTGTTATTCCGAGCTCGGAATAACCACCACACATACAGGCGTCTCGAATGGTTCGAGTCGAAGCACG
>JAPOOH010000045.1 GCA_026713505.1 Chloroflexota bacterium
ACTTCTCGTCCGGCTCCGCATTCAACGGAAACAAGCAGCGCGTCGCCTACGACATGGCGAAGGGCGCCATCGTGACGCTGACGATGGACATGGCGGTGCAGCTGGCACAGTACGGCATCCGCACCAACGCCATCGCACCGGGCATCACCGGCTCGCAGGTCGGCGGCATGATCGCGTTCGAGGACAGGCAGACGAACAACCTGGTCGGCGGTCGTGCAGGCTACCCGGAGGAGCAGGCGAGCGTCGCCCTCTTCCTCGCCAGCGACGACGCCCGCCACCTCTACGGGCAGACCCTCAGGAACGACGGCGGCGGCTCCGTCGTCTAGCGGAAGCCGTCCCTGCCGCCTGCCCTGTTGAGAGTCCTTTTGCGGGAGTAAGCGGAAGGGTGCGACTGGAGGAGAACGTGTTCGGTTCCCTCTCCTGAGGGAGAGGGCCAGGGAGAGGGCCCTGCGGGAGTGGTGCGGCAACGAGTCATGCATGGGTCCCGATGAGAGACCGGGGTAACGAGAACAACCACACAGGAGCGTGCAACATGCCGGAGGGCTACGAACGCGTCGCCGGACGCGACGAAGTGAACGCCAACGATCTGAAGGTGGTGCAGGTCGGCGAGAACCAGGTCATCCTCACCGAACTGCGGGGCGAGGTCATCGCCTTCGACAACATGTGCACCCACGAGGAGTGCGACCTCTTCTACGGCGCGGTGGACGAATTCGACGAGATCGAGTGCGACTGTCACGGCACGCGCTACAACGTGCTCACGGGTGAGGTCACCGCTCCCCCCGCCGAGATCCCCCTCCCCATCTACGAGGTGAGTGTGGATAACGGCGACGTGTCGGTCGGCCCGCGTAAGAACCAGGCATAGCCTGACGAGTGGCGACTCTGCGCTGACTGCGCGTGCGGCGCCTGGTCCCTTCCCCCTTGACGGGGGAAGGTCAGGATGGGGGTGAACAGGCGAGGGAGGCGAAGCACTCCCCCTCAGGCCACTCTCAGGCCCCCGCCGCTACCTACCCTCGGGCGGGAGGCGTCGACCGGAAGGAGAAGGCCGCGTGCAGGCCTACCATGTGATCGGGACCGCTGCCCCGCGCGTTGACGGCGTCGCCAAGACGACGGGCGCAGCCCGCTACGCCGCCGACACCGACCTGCCGGGAATGCTGTGGATGAAGGCCCTCCGCAGCCCCTACCCGCACGCCCGCATCGTCTCCATCGATACCTCCCGGGCGCGGCGGCTCCCCGGCGTTCACGCCGTGCTGACCGGGGCAGACGTCGCCGGCGTCCTCTATGGACGGCGGCTCCGCGACGTGCCCGTGCTCGCCCACGAGCGCGTCCGCTTCGCCGGTGAGCGCGTCGCAGCCGTCGCCGCCAACGACGCCGAGACCGCCCAACGGGCCGTCGACCTGATCGACGTCGTCTACGAGGAATTGCCTGCGGTGCTGGAGCCCGAGGACGCCCTCGCCGACGGCGCGCCACTCCTGCACCCGGACGTACAGTCCTACCACGGCCTGCCGTCGCCCCTGCCGCAACCCACGAACGCCTTCGTCAGCGACGTGTGGGGCCGCGGCGACCCCGAACGCGGGTTCGCCGAATCCGACCTCGTCGTCGAGGGCGTCTACACCACGCAGCGCGCCCACCAGGCATATCTCGAGCCCCACTCGTGTGTCGTCTGGGTCGATGGCGACGGCAGGTTGCAGATATGGGCGTCCAACAAGGCGCCCCACCGTCTGAAGCTCAACCTCGCCGACGCCCTTGGCCTGGACGCTGAGCGCATCGTCGTCCGGCATTCGACCATCGGAGGCGACTTCGGCGGCAAGGGCTCGCCTATGGACATCCCTGCCTGCTACTTCCTGGCCCTGAGGACCGGTCGGCCGGTCAGGAGCGTCATGACGTTCGCTGAGGAGTTCTCCGCGGCCAACCCGCGCCACCCCAGTGTCGTCCGGATGCGCACCGGCGTGAAGCGCGACGGCACGCTCACCGCCCACGAGGCCCGGTTCCTGTTCAACAGCGGCGCCTACGGCGGCTTCAAGCCCGTTCCGGACGTCAACCTGCCCGGTGCGAGCCACGCCGCCGGGCCCTACCGTATCCCCCACACGCGCATCGAGGCCGTCCACACCTACACCAACACCATTCCCGGCGGCTTCTTCCGCGGGCCGGGAGCGGTGCAGGCCAACTTCGCCATCGAGTCCCACATGGACGTCATCGCCCAGCGCGTCGGCCTCGGACCGCTCGAACTGCGGCGGAGGAACCTCGTACGTGGGGGAGAGGAGCTCGCCAACGGCATGCCCGGGCTCTCGATGCGCCCCGAGCAGACCGTTGACGCCGCTATCCGCGCGTCCGGCTACCACGATCCCAGACCCCCGCACGTCGGACGCGGCATATCGCTCTCCTACAAGGACCAGGGCGAGGGCGTATCGTCGGCGGCGGTCACGTTCAACCCTGACGGTGCCGTGCTCCTCCAGACCTCGGTGTTCGAGCAGGGCACCGGCTCCTACACTGCGCTCGCCCAGATCGTCGCCGAAGCGCTCGGCGTGGCTCCCGGGCTCATCGAGGTGCAGGCGTGGGACTCGGACGAAGGCCCCTTCGACACGGGTGTCGGCGCGAGCCGCGTCACCCGCGTGGCCGGACCGGCCGCATACGAGGCAGCCGTCCGCGCCAGGGCCGACTTATTCCAACTCGCCACGCGTCTGCTCGGCTGGCCCGCCGAGCGTGTCGTGTTATCCGGCGACGCCGTGAAGCGGACGGACACCGGCGAGTCAACGCCATGGGCAAGCCTTGTCGCCCAGGCTGACTCCCCGGTCACGGGAAGCGCCACGAACAACGCGCACGAGCACTCCCCCATCGCTTCTGCGATGGCGCAGGTTGCTGAGGTGAGCGTCGACCCGGAGACAGGCGAGGTCCGACTGCTGAAGCTGACCAGCGCCCACGACGTCGGCGTCGTCATCAACCCCGTCGGCCACCAGGGACAGATCAATGGGGGCGTCGTGCAGGGCATCGGCCACGCCCTTACTGAGGAACTCCTGCTCGAGGGCGGACGGGTCGTCAATCCCAGCCTCGCCGACTACAAGCTGCCGTCCATCGCCGACCTCCCTGAGCTGCGCACCGCGCTCGTCGAGTCCGAGGAAGGAGTCGGGCCGTATCGCACGAAGGGAATCGGGGAGTACGCGATCGAGGGCATCAGTGCCGCGGTGGCGAACGCCGTGGCCGACGCAGTCGGCGTCCGCATCACCGATTCGCCCGTTACCGCGGAGAAGGTCTACCACGCGCTCCGGGACCGCGACGCCCGGCGCGAGCCTTCGCGGGGCGTCTGATTCCCCCTCCCTTGGGGAACCCTTCCGTAACTGCGTGGACACGCGATTCGCAGGCGGGGCGAGGTGCATGATCCATCTCTCCCTGCAAGGAAACGCTTACAAACTCTCGTCCCGTTCATAACCCTCGTCCCGTTCATTGCATAACGCTCAAACGGCTCGTGGTGAGCCTGTCGAACCACGGAGCAGCCTGCCGGACGAGGGAGTGCAGAGGGGGAACCCTCTGCCACGGGCTTTAGCCCGCGGCGTGGGGGTGTCCCCCACTAGCGTTCGAGCGGGTGGGTGGGAAGAACCGCGCTGCGCTGAAGCCAGTTATGCACAGGTCTCTTGAGGGGAGAGGGCAACGGGGATCAGCGCGCGGTGAAGGTGAAACCGACGTCAGGCCTATTCCCCGCCCAGCGCAACGCTCACGAAGCGGCGCTCCATGCGCAGCGCCAGTTCGCGTGTGGCCGTCAGGTGCTCGCTGCTCCCGAGCGCAACGACGAACGCAACCCCCAGCAGCCGGCCCAGCGCAAAGTCCACGATGGTGGAGCCGACCACACCCACCGGCACGTCGTGTACGGCGAAGACGGCTGCGGCCCGGCCGTGGAATCCGGCTACGGGTACCTCCTCCGCGTGCATGAGTTCGTTCCCGCTGTCCAACACGCTGCCCGCGTTGCCAAGGAACTGGCCGAGGAACGACTCGTCTATCCAGCGCTCTACGGACGCCGAGTCGCGGAAGAGGTGCGCCACCATCCCCGCGCTGACGATGAGTCCCGTCTCCTCTTGCTCCACATCTTCCCGGCTGACCTCCCGAAGGAAACCGCTGACGCGTCCTGCCTCTTCGATCCTATCCTCGGTCTGCCCCGGGAAACCGTTGTTGGCCATCGTCTCGTTGTCGAGCACGCCCTCCCGTGCCACGACAAAGTCCGTGAATTCCGGAGGCATGTCTGAGGGGAGCAGCAGCATGTGCTCAAGATCGGCCGCCGACACCGCGTCGGTTGCCCTGCGGAATGCACTCGTATGCTGATTGGGACTGGTCATCGTGAAGGGCGCTCCCAACTGGATCTTCCAACAGCGTAACAGAGCGGAGAGCGCGACGGGCATAGTACAATCAAAGAGAGACGTCCGCCCGTAGCTCAGCGGATAGAGCATCGGTCTTCGGAACCGAGTGTCGTGGGTTCGATTCCCTCCGGGCGGGCCAGCGCTGCAACATAGTGCGATCCCACGTCTCACCGGATCGAATGAATCCCAGACCGACGGTGCTGCGTAGTGCCATATTGGCCGGATGTTTCCCAACAGGAAACGATGGTATCCTTAAGCTGCTACCGATGACCCAGTGCCGCCCGAGAGAATCCTGCACGGACCCGCAGTCGACACCCGGCGAGTGTCTCCTGTTCCCGCGCGGAGCCGGGAGTAAGGAGACACCCGCGTGAGATTCCTGACAGCGAACGCCTTGCGCCGCCCGACGGTTACGTTGCTTGCCATAGTCCTGGTCCTCGTTTCGGGTGTGGGCGCCTACCGCTCCCTCCAGGTTGAACTCTTCCCCCAGATCGACTTTCCGCTGGTAGCGGTGTTCGTGGCCTATCCCTCCGCCGACCCGGAGGCCGTCGTCCGCTCGGTCACCGACCCCATCGAGCGGGCCATCTCCGATACCCCGGAACTCGAATCGATACAGTCCACTTCCTCCGAGGGCAGGTCGTCGATATTCGCCAACTTCGTCTACGGCACAGACATGGCGGAGGCGCAATCGGCCATCGAAGCCGCCGTCAACGGCATCGCCTTCCCGGACGGCGTGCAGGAACCGACCGTCGGGCGCTTCATTCCGGACGAATTCCCCGTCATCCAGTTCAGCGTGGTCGCGGAGAGACCCCTGGCTGAGATGCAGGAGATCGTGCGGTCACGCATCGTCCCGGAGATCTCCGGGCTCGACGGAGTCATGGACGTTTCGCTGGCCGGTACGGTCGACCGCAGCGTGCGGGTCACCGTGGACGCCGACAAGTTGGCGGCCAACGAGGTCCCGCTCTTCCAGGTCGCTGGGGCGCTGAGCGAGAACAACCTCACCCTCCCCGCCGGACTGCTCTTCGACGGCTCGCAGGCCGTCATCGCAAAGACGACGCACACGCTGGAGTCGGTAGAGGACATCGAGGACCTCATCGTCGGAGGTTCCGCAACGACCGGCGTCGTGCGCCTTGCGGACGTGGCCACCGTTACCCTCGGGAACGGGGCGCCCGACAGCATCGCCCGCACGAATGGCAAACCCGGCATCGTCGTCTCCGTCACCAAGCAACCCGACGCCAACACCGTGGACGTGACCACCGCGGTCAACGACGCGCTGGGCGACGTCGAAGGGCTGCCGCCGGACGTCGAGGTCATCGTCGTATCGGACCAGGGTCCCGAGATCCAGGGCCAGATCGACACCCTAGCCAGGGAAGCGATATTCGGCTTCTTCTTCGCCATCTCCGTCGTATTCGCCTTCATGTTCACCATCCGGCCCACGGTGGTGCGCGGCTTCTTCAACACGCTTCGCCCCACCATCGTCATCGCCCTCTCCATCCCCCTCAGCATCCTGACCGGCATCCTGCTCATGTTCTCGCAGGACATGACCCTCAACTTCATGACGTTCGGGGGGCTCGCCATCTCCGTGGGCCGCGTCGTGGACGACTCCATCGTCGTGCTGGAGAACGTCTACCGCCACATCCAGGGAGGCCGCGAGCGGTGGCGGGCGGCGCTGGAGGCCACCACGGAGTTCGGCCCCGCCATCCTCGCCTCAACCCTGACCACCGTGGTCGTCTTCCTCCCGCTGGCGTTCATCCCCGGCCTGTTCGGCTCATTCTTCTCGCCCTTCGCGCTCACCGTCACCTTCGCGCTCATTGCGTCGTTGTTCGTAGCGCTCACCGCCGTTCCCGTCCTCGGCGCCTACCTCCTCCGCCCCGGCGACCTGCCGGATGGAGCGGGC
>JAPOOH010000046.1 GCA_026713505.1 Chloroflexota bacterium
CACCCTCCAGCAGGAAGCCGACCCCGCCCGGCTGGGCACCTGACGCAAGGAGGACCCGTGCCCCGCATCGACGGCAGAAACAACGACCAGATCCGGCCCGCCCGCATCGTCACAGGCTTCCAGGAGTTCGCGGAAGGCTCCGTCCTCGTGGAGACCGGCATGACGCGCGTCGTCTGCGCCGCCTCCATCGAGGAGAGGGCCCCCTTCTTCCTGCGCGGCCAGGGCAAGGGCTGGGTGACCGCCGAGTATGGCATGCTGCCGCGCTCCACCCTCACCCGCCCCTCCCGCGAACGCTCCTCCGGCAGCGGACGGACCCACGAGATACAGCGCCTCATCGGCCGCTCCCTCCGCTCCGTCACTCAGCTCGAGAAACTCGGCGAGCGCACCATTACCATCGACTGTGACGTGCTGCAGGCCGACGGCGGCACACGCACCGCAGCCATCACCGGCGCGTACGTCGCCCTCTACCAGGCGCTCCTCGGCCTCGTCCGCCACGGCGTGCTGCTCCGCGTGCCCCTCTCCGGCAGCGTCGCCGCCACCAGCGTCGGACTCGTCGGTGGCCAGACGATGCTCGACCTCTGCTACGAGGAGGACTCCCGCGCAGCCGTAGACCTCAACGTCGTCATGACCAACGGCGGCGAGTTCGTGGAGGTCCAGGGCACCGGCGAGGAGCACCCCTTCTCCCGGACAGCCCTCGACGAGATGCTGGACCTCGCCGCGGGCGGCATACGGGAGCTCACCGCGGTGCAGGAGGAGGCCGTGCAGCGGCTCACCGCCGGGTGAGCCGAGCCCTCACCCCCAACGGTGAATCCAAGCCTCTCCCCACGCCGTATCATGTTAAGCAAAGGGGTGTGCTCACGCTTATTACTCTTGTGTCGTCTGTACGGAGGCCCGGATTGCGCAAACTGACCACGCTGATTCTTGCCGTGCTCGCCGCCAGCGTGCTGGCTGCATGCACGAGTACCGCCGCCCCCACGCCAACGCCCACCTCGGATGGCCCAGCTCCCACCGCTACCCCTGATCCCTTCCGACCCCTTCCGACCCCCACCGTTGACCCTGTCCAGCGGCAGGCGGACTTGCTCACGGCAGCGTTCTTCATCGCCGACACGGTGGAGAGGACTATGCCCGCTGTCGTGCAGGTGCTCGCCACGGTGGAGGAGACCAATGTCTTCGGCCAGACGACGCCAGGCGTTGCCCAGGGCTCCGGCGTCTTCTTCCACGATGACGGCTACCTGCTGACCAACGACCACGTCATCGACGGCGCGACCGAGGTGGAGGTGGTGCTTTCCAACCGCCAGCGGCTCCCCGCCGAGATCATCGGCACCGACAGGCAGACCGACCTCGCCGTGCTCAAGGTGGACCCTGACGAGGTGGAGGACCTCGTCATTCTGCGCCTCGGCGACGTGGACAGGCTCCGCATCGGCGAGTGGCTCGTGGCGATCGGCAGCCCGCTCGGATTCCAGGGTTCCGTCACCGTAGGTGTCCTGAGCGCCAAGGGACGGTCGCTCGGAACGGGCGCGGAAAGGCTGGACAACCTCCTCCAAACGGACGCGGTCATCAACCCCGGCAACAGTGGCGGCCCCCTCCTCAACCTGACCGGCGAGGTCGTCGGCATCAACACCCGCGTTATCCGCGAATCGTTGAGCGGCGGCGTCTCCATCGACGGCATGGGGTTCGCCATCAGCGCGGACACCGCCATCCCCGTCTCCCAGCACCTCATCGAGTTCGGACGCGTGGTGCGCCCGCGCATTGGCATCACCGTGCAGGACGTCACGCCCACAGCCGTGACGGAGCGCGGCCTGACCGTGGACGAGGGTGCGCTGGTGATCTCCGTCGCCGACGACGGCCCGGCCCATCGCGCGGGCATCGAAGTGAACGACGTTATCGTCCAGGTGGACGGCGTGCCGATAATCGGCACGAGCCAGTTGGTGTTGATGCTGCTGACCGACTACCGCGTGGGAGACATGATAGAGGTCGAGGTTGTCCGGGCCGCAGTGCGGTTCACGTTCGAACTGACGCTCGAAGAGGTCGACTTCGACGGCGGCGAGCAGGAGGACGACGAGGGGGAGGGTGAGGGCGGACCCTAGGCGTTCCTCGCAAAGATGCGGTCCGGGCGCAGCAGCACAGTGACGCGCCCTTCCTCCAGCATCACCCGGTCGTACTCGTCCCAGTCCGGGTGCTCTTTCCCCGCCGCGACCCGGTAGACCTCCCGCAGCCGGAGACGGAGCGCATCCGCGTCCGTGTTGTCCGGGCCCTGTACCTCCGCCCTGCCGTCCAGCACGGCGAACCCGCGGTTGTCCGGCTTGACGAGCATGATCGCGCAGCGCGGGTCGCGTGCAAGGTTGTACGCCTTCGCGTTGCGGGAGCGCGTCGTGAAGGCCAGTCCGCCGTCCATCTTGCCGACGGTGACGAGGCTCTGCTGCGGCATCCCGTCCCGCCGGAATGTCGTGAACACCACGACTTTGTTCTGGGCCAGCAGCCCGTCCAGGTCGTCCAGCGTCGCCATTGGTCAGCCTCCGAGGGTGGGGTGAACGCCCACGATAGAAGGCCGCGCGCTCCGCTGTCAAAGCGCGGTGCGGTTTCCCTCACGGCAAGGGACGGCTACCATGCGGCGATAGCGGCCTGCATGGGCCGCATGGAGACGCCCCTTGCAACCCCAGACCCCGGCCTCCGGCACAACGCGCCAACCGCGCCAACCGCGCATCTTCTACGGCTGGTACCTCGTCGCCGGGAGCATCCTCACGAACACGGTCCTCTCGGCTGCCTACTTCCAGGGCATGAGCGCCTTCGCCGTCTCTATCGAGGCGCACTTCGGCTGGTCCCGCTCCGTCGTCGGCGGAGCGATGTCCATGCGGCAGATGGAGTCCGGCATCACGAGCCCGCTGGACGGCATCCTGCTGGACAAGGTGAAACCGCGCACGCTCCTCTTCTGGAGCGCCATCATCACCGGCATCGGGATGATCGGGCTGGGGCTCGTCAACGGCATCCTCACCTTCTACCTTGCTATCTTCGTCATCTCCATCGGCACGTCCGGGATGAGCCACGCCGTCACGTGGCCGGTGCTCATCGCGCGATGGTTCCGGCGCAACCTGGGCACCGCGACGGGGTGGGCCGTCATGGGGCCCATCTTCGGCTCTCCGTTCGTCATCCTGAACACGTCGTTGGAGGAGACCTACGGCTGGCGCACCATCATCATCGCCTACGGCGTCATCGTCCTCCTGTTCCTCACGCTCATCAGCGCCGTCGCCCGTGAGCGTCCCGAGCCATACGGCATGCGCCCCGACGGCGATCCGCCGGAGCGCGACGATCGTGGTGCCGCGATCAGGACGATCCCGCCCGCACGGGGCATGAATGCCCGCAGCGCGATGCGCACCAGGGAGTTCTGGCTCTTCATGGGCTACCTCTCCGGCATGTTCATGGTGAACTCCGCGTTCCAGGTGCACCAGATCTTCTACTTCGTCGAGGACACCGGGCTGACCAAGAGCGAGGCGGCGGTAACGTTCACGCTCGTCTTCCTCCTCAGCGGCATCGGCCGCCTGGGGGCCGGCTACATGCTGGACAAGGCGGACTACCGCCTCTTGCTGGCCGTTGTCGCCGGCATGCTGACGGCATCGATGCTCTATCTCCAGTTCGTGACCGCCACCACCATCCTGCTGGCGATGCCGTTCGTCGCGTTGTTCGGCATCGGGTTCGGCAGCGTCATCCCAACGCGCGGGACGCTGGGGAGCATGATGTTCGGTACGCGCTCCCTCGGTTCGATCGTGGGCATGCTGCAGGGCGGCTCCGTAGCCGCAGGAGTCGTCGGACCGATCTTCATGGCCCGCGTTTTCGACATAACGGGCGACTATCGCGCGGCTATATGGGCCCTGGCATTCATTGGCGCACTCATGATTCCGACGGCGTTGGCGATGGGGTCCCCACGGCGCCTCAGTGCGCGCGTCCGGCTGGTGGAGCGGCAGGCGTCCGCTGCCGCCCGCGACAGCGAGAGGCGCGGATAGGCGATGCCGCTCGCGTGGTTGGGGCTCGGGTACGCACTGGGGCTCTTTGCGCAGCCGAGCCTCGGCATACCTCTCTGGGGCGCTGCGCTTGCCACCGTAGCGCTCGGCGCAGGCTCACTGCGACTGCGCGTCGCCGGGTTACACCTCGGCATGGCCGCCGTCTTCCTCGTGGGCGGCCTGCTTGGCCATGCACGCCCGCTGCCGGACCTGACCGACACCGACGACCTCGCAGCCCTGCACGGCGCCGAAGTTACCCTGCGTGCGGCAGTGAGTGGCGCGCCGGAACCGGCAGGCGGCTCGTTGAGGCTCACCATCGAAAGCGTCCGGGCGCTCGGACCGGGCGGCTGGAACCCTATCTCCGGCCGCGCGTTGGTATGGGCCAACCCGGAGCCACCGGCCGTGGAAGGGCGCGTACACCCGTTCCTGCGTCACGGGGACGAGATCGTGGTCCGCGGACGCCTCGACGCCCCGCGAAGCATCGGTCCGTTCAACTACCGGGAGCATCTCGCTGTCCGTGGCATTCATACGGTGGTCTCGGAAGCAGAGGTAGTCTCGATAACACCTGGGTCCGGCGGCGCTGCCGCGGCGCTGCACCGGGTGCGGGTGAGCCTGCAGGGCGCGCTCCAACGCTCGGTCCCCGAACCTGTCGCGCCGGTCGCCTCAGCCGTGCTGCTGGGATTGCGGGCCGGCATCTCTCCGGAGACCTCTGCGGACTTTCGGGATGCCGGCCTCGCGCACCTGCTCGCCGTTTCGGGCCTTCACGTCGGGCTCGTGCTCGGCCTCTCGCTGCTGGTCGCACGGGCGCTCCTGGGGCGCCGGTACGGCATCTATCTCATCGCCCCGTTGGCGTTGTTGTGGGGGTACATCCTGCTTGCGGGTGCGCCCCCGTCCGCGGTAAGGGCCGGAGTCATGGGTTCCGCGTTCCTGCTCGCGCTCGCGGTCGGACGGATGCCCGCTGCGGCGAACGCGCTCGGCCTTGCCGCCTTCCTCCTGCTCCTGGTGGAGCCGCTCTCGCTGTGGGACCGCTCCTTCCAGCTGAGCTTCACGTCCATGGCCGGTGTCCTGTTGCTGGGACTGCCGGGGAGCGCCTGGGTAGTGGAGCGGACGTCCGGGCTGAGGGCGCGCTTGCCTGAGACGGCGGGCCAGGCCGTGGCGGCGGCGGCAGCGAGCCTCACGGTCTCGGTGGGCGCCTTTGTTGGGTCGCTGCCGGTGGTGGCTTTCAATTTCGGCCAACTCCCGCTGCTGGGTGCGCCCGCCACGCTCGTCGCGATGCTGATGATGCCGTCGTTCCTCGTCGCAGCAGCGCTCACCGCAGCCGCCGGACTGGCGGTCGCTCCACTGGGCGAGGCGCTGGGGCTCGTGACCTGGCTCGCGGGGACCGCGCTCACACAGATGGCAGCGCTCTTCGCCGCTGTCCCCGGCGCTCGCCTGACGGTGGAGGGAATGACCGGAGCATGGGTGTGGAGCGCCTACGCCCTGATAGCGTGCACGTTGGCCGCAGCCACATGCCGGAGATGGATGCCCGCCGCCGCCGAGGCCTCGCGAGCCGCTTGGGAAGGGCCCGCCCACCCTGCCGAGCGCCTGGCCGCTCTGGCCGTCGCGGCTGTGCTGATGGGCATGGTATGGATCGCCGCGCTTACTCCGGACAGCGACCTGCTGCACGTACACGTGCTCGACGTTGGACAGGGCGACGCCCTGCTCATCGTGACTCCTGACGGTGCGACCGCACTGGTGGACGGCGGCCCGGACCAACGGCTGACCGCGAACCGCGTCGACGCCGTCCTCCCGCTGGAAGGCCTGGGGATGGACCTCGGCGTGCTCACCCACCGCCACGCCGACCACGCAGTGGGGTTGCTGGGGTTGGCGCGCCAGGGACGGTTCGACCAGGTCCTCGCGCCGCCGCCGTTCTCCGGTGAGGACGTCTCCTGGCGCACCGAACTCGACGCACTCGGTGTGACGGTGCAGGAGGGAGTCCGAGGCGTGACGGTCGCATTGGGTGAGGAGGTTGTCCTGGAGGTGCTCAACCCGCCGCTTCCTCTGCATTCCGGCACCTCCTCCGACCTCAACAACAACAGCATCGCGCTCCGCCTTACCTATGGAGAGGCGTCGGCTCTGCTGATGGCCGACTTGTTCACGGAGGCCGAGTACGGGCTGCTCGACACGGGTATCGACGTTTCCGCCGACATCCTGAAAGTGGGGCACCACGGCAGCGCAACCTCAACGTCGCCGGAGCTGCTGGCCGCCGTCATGCCTGCCGCCGCTGCGGTCTCAGTGGACGCGGAGAGCCGTTTCGGGCACCCGTCCACCGACGTGATGGCACGGCTGACGCATGTGGTCGGGTCGGGCCAGCTGTTCACGACCGCGGAGGACGGCTGTATCGGCTTCGCGAGCGACGGTTCTCGCTGGTGGGCCTCGACCGGCTGCGATTGACACTCTCAGAGGCGGATTCCTATAATCGCGTTCGTTTCTAAGCACTCTTGCTCCGGGACTTACCCCACAGAAAGTCAGGCGGACCCCATGGCGACCCCCATTGCGTTCATGAATGGCGACTACGTGCCTCTGGAAGAGGCGAAGGTCGGCATCATGACGCACGCGCTCCACTACGGCACCGCCGTGTTCGAGGGGATCCGCGGGAACTGGAACCCGGAACACGAGACGATGTACATCTACAAGCTGCGTGAGCATTACGAGCGGCTCCTGCGCGGCTGCAAGATGCTCTGGATAGACGTGCCGTACAGCCTCGACGAGTTGTGCGAGGTCACAGCGGGGATCGTTGAACGTTCCGGTTACACGGAAGACCTGTACATCCGCCCCGTCGCCTACAAGTCTCAGGAAATGGTGGCGAACCTCAACCTCCGGTCGTTGGGCGACGGCTTTTTCTGTCTGGCAGTGCCGTTCGGCAACTACCTGGACGCCAGTGGCGCCATCAGTTGCTGCGTGGCGTCGTACCGACGCATCGACGACACCATGGTCCCGCCCCGCTTCAAGTTGAGCGGCCTCTACCTGAACTCCATCCTCGCCAAGACCGACGCGATCGCCGCCGGGTTCGATGAGGCGATCATGCTGAACATGGACGGCCACGTCTGCGAAGGCACAGGCGAGAACATCTTCTTCGTGCACGGGAACACCGTTGCGACACCAACGCTGGAGAGCAACGTGCTCCCCGGCATCACGCGCGACACAGTGCTGCGCCTCCTGGAAGACGAACTCGGTATGCGGGTCGAACAGCGGCTCGTCGACCGAAGCGAGCTGTACACGGCGGACGAGGTCTTCCTCTCCGGCACCGCGGCGCACGTCCAGGGAGTCGGCTCGGTGGACCACCGCCCGGTCGGTAACGGCGGAGTAGGGCCGGTGACGCAGCGCCTTCAGGAGCTCTACTTCCCCATCGTGCGTGGACAGAATCCCTCCTATCTGCACGAGTGCACGCCCGTGCAGCCAAAGGCGCTGCTCGGGGCATAACTTCCGGGATGACCGACTTCGAGGCCGCGTACGCCCTGTGGGTCGCCCTCGGTA
>JAPOOH010000551.1 GCA_026713505.1 Chloroflexota bacterium
AACTGTTAGTATCTGCGTGTGCAACGCGAATAGATGAAACCGCCCTTGTCCGTCCGCCGCCAGTCTCGTAGGTCGTCAAGCGCATACTTCCCCGAAAATCGGTTTCACGCGAAACGATGGCAACGGGATTGTTCGGGTCTGCGGTGTTGATAGCCACGAGCAACGGGTTTTCTGACGTAGGCGTCAGGCTTACCGTTGTGTCAACATCCACACCATTGAAGTGTAGCGTGTCGCCCGCCGTGTGCGCAATAAGTCGCTCGCTGCCAACTGATTTAACGTCGAAATCTTGGACGGCCTTGTGGAAATCAATAGCCAAAGCTTCAAGCTCGACCATTGCGCCAGTTCCCGCAATATCGTCACTGCTAAAACGAAAAGCTCTAAGACGGTGATTTGCTGCCGCGCCTTCGTCTTTCAAATAGATCACGTCGCCATCAAAGCAATACCCAAGCTCGCCGCCTATGCCAGCGGGGAAACGAGACCGCAAAACGGAAACGTCTGCACTTCCTTCTACCATTCCGGTTTGTTCTAAGGCATGTCGCCCGATAGATGGAACGCCGCCTGTGTTGTAAATCCACATAACATCACGCGGCCTTGCCGGTTGTATAGCTGCAAACGCGTAATCAATATATTCAGATGGCGCGTCCGTGGTGAGCTTGTCTAATGACGGCCAAGGGGAGTACGCAATCACACCTTGCAACCTATGCACTTCAAGGCGGATAAAGTAGGCTATACCGCTAATGTCAACGTCTTGGCTCGTCGATCCTATGACGCCCGAACGAAGTGTTACGCGCTCCGGATTGTTGCTACTTAGCAGTGTCATTAGGAAACCCTCATAACCGTTAAAACTGTGTTGTTAACACGTATAACGCTGTTAGAATTTCCTTTGAACCCCCGAAACTTTATGGTCTGCTTCGTAGTTTCTCCCGGAGTAAATATACGACGTCCCACAACTGGAAACTCTTGACTGTCATCCCCTCTCGACTGCGTTTTAAACGAATCAAATCGGCCGGGTATGCGTGCCCCGTTCGCGGCAAGGTCAAATGAAGCCTGGTTATCATCTTCATTACCTCTGCCAGCAGAATAAACAAAACCAGTAAACTCTATCAAGTAAGTTGCCTGTGCGGTTGCTGGTGTAAAACCGACCTCCAAAAGGTCCACAAAAGTGTTAACAGGAGTTACTTCTGTGTTGCCTGTTTTCATTGCACTGCCTATAAATTCAATTCCTCCGCCTCCGCCACCAACGGTAAGGTCGTCCACTTTCTGCGCGACCTTCTGCACGGTGTCGTCCGTCGCCGCGAGGTTGCCGTCAAAGCCGCTGGCCGCCACGCTAATGTCCGCCGCCGTCGGTGCTTCAAGAGCTTCTTCAGTCAATACCGGAATCAAAAGCTCGTGTGTCGAAATGAGCGTACTGGTCGCGAAATACTCAATATCAATCCGCACCACCGTATCAGTGCCAATATTACGCAAGACATTTTCCGCGATTGTTGCTGATATGCCCACAGCATAGTCAGACTGGTTTGCTACGAGTGCGAACGCCCTGATCTGCTGCCCTTTGACTGTTA
>JAPOOH010000047.1 GCA_026713505.1 Chloroflexota bacterium
CCGAGCCCCCGCAGTATGCCGGCGCCGTACATCAGCGGCCCTCCGTTGACAACACTACGGGCGCGGGCGGCGTGGTGCGCAGCGAGACTGCCTTGGACCACAGCAGTGCCGCCGGGACCGTGACGGCCCAGTTGATGGCCGACATGATGAGCAGCTCCGTGATGCCTCGCTCCGGCCAGACGATGACCTCCGCCGCAAGCAGCAGCACGTTCAGCAGGCTCAGCGGGAACAGGTACTTCCACGCCACCGCGAGTATCTGGTCCAGCCGGAAGCGCGGAAGCGTCGCCCGCACCCACACCGCCACGAACACGAATCCGGCCACCTTGAGCAGGAACCAGATGTGCGACGGCAGGATCTCCCACCTCCAGCCCTGCAGGAAGAGCGCGGCGAAGATCGCACCCGCCACCACCGTGTTCGTGAACTCCGCCAGCATGAACACGCCGTACTTCATCCCGCTGTACTCAGTCATGTACCCCGCGACCAGCTCTGCTTCCGCCTCCGTCACGTCGAACGGCGCGCGGTTCAGCTCCGCCGACACGGCCGCGAGGAAGATCAGCGCGCCCAGCGGCGTCACGAACAGGAACGGCAACGCCTGCGCCTCCACTACGTCGACCAGCGACATGGACTGGGCCGGCACCGTCACGCCCAGCAGCGCCATCACCAGGGGCACCTCGTAGCTCACCAGCATCGCCACCGCCCGCATGCTTCCGAACAGCGAGAAGCTGTTGGGTGAGGCGTACCCCGCCATCATCACCGCTATGGTAGAGATGCCGCTCACCGCCGCGATATACAGCACTGCGATGTTCAGGTCTGCCAGCCACGACTCTGCGCCGAACGGGATGACCGCAAGCACGAGCAGCGTCGGCGCGAGCATCACCACCGGCGCGAGCGTGAATACCACCCGGTCCGCCCCCACCGCGATGATGTCTTCCTTCGTCACCAGCTTGATCGCGTCGGCTATCGGCTGGAGCACCCCGAACGGCCCGGCTCGGTTGGGCCCCAGCCGTCCCTGGAACCGTCCGAGCAGCCGACGCTCGAACCACGTGTACACCGTGCCGATGAGCAGGACGGCATTCGTGACCAGCAGGACGATCGCCATCCCTGCGACGGCGTATGCGACCCACGACCACTCCTCGCCCAGCAGCTCCTGCACGAACTCGTAGACGTTCCGGTAGATGACGTTCCCTGCGAGCGTCTCGCCCATCAGCGGTCAACCTCGCCCATGTTGAAGTCGAGGCTGCCGAGCGTGACGATGGCGTCCGCCAGCTTCCACCCCACCAGCATCTCCCTGAACAACGTCAGGCTCATGAAGGACGGGGAGCGCACGTGGCAGCGGTACGTGGCTATCGAGCCGTCGCTCACCAGGTAGAACCCCAGTTCCCCCTTCGGCGCTTCTATGGGCACGTACGCCTCGCCCGGCGGCGGACGGAACAGCATCGCCATCGTCGTTCGCACCGGCCCCGGCTCTATCTGCTCGCAGCACTGTTCGATGATGCGGAGCGACTGCCGCACCTCCAGCATCCGCACCCAGAACCGGTCGAAGTTGTCCCCGCCCTCGCACGTCGGCACCTCGAACTCCACCCGGTCGTACACGTCGTAGGGCGCGGCCTTGCGCCAGTCCCACCCGACGCCGGACGCGCGCAGGATGGGGCCCGTGAACGACGCCGCGATCGCGTCCTCCGCAGACACCGGTGCGACCCCTATCGTGCGGCTCTTGACGATCTCGCTGTCGAACACCAGCGCCTGCAGCTCGTCCGCGTACCCCGGCATGTCGTCCATGAACGAGCGGAGCGCGGGCCAGAATTCCTCCGGCGCGTCCTGCAGCACCCCGCCGATGCGCATGTAGGAGAGCGTGATCCGCGCGCCGCACAACATCTCGAACATGTCCAGGATGCGCTCGCGCTCGCGGAACGCGTACATCAACGCCGTCCCGCCGAACACGCCCAACTCCTGCAAGAAGAACCCCACGCCGATGAGGTGGCTCGCGACGCGCTGCAGCTCCGCCGCGATGACCCGCAGGTATTTCCCGCGGTCCGGCGGTTCGATCCCCACCAGTCGCTCGCAAGAGAGCACGTACGCCTGGTTGTTGGTCATGGACGCAACGTAGTCAAGCCGGTCGGTCAGCGTGATGACCTGCGTGTACTGCCGCTCCTCCGCAAGCTTCTCCGTGCCGCGGTGCAGGTAGCCGATGACCGGCTCCGCATCGAGGATGTTCTCCCCGTCGAACGTCAGCTTCATGCGGAACACGCCGTGAGTGCTCGGGTGATGCGGACCCACGTTGACGACGACGGGCTCGGTGCGCATCGTCATCGCTAGCCCCCCTGCGGCCACGAGTAGGGGAGCGGCGGCTCCAGGTAGTCTCGCCGCAGCGGGTGACCCTGGAATCCCTCCCACGTGAGGAGGCGTCTCAGGTTCGGGTGGCCCTTGAACGCAACGCCCATCAGGTCCCACGCCTCCCGCTCCTGCAGCGTCGCGCCGCGCCACACGCCGGAGACGCTCGGCAGCGAAACATCGTCTCTCCCGTACACCCGGGCCTTCAGGATGGCGGTCGCGTTCCTGTTGAGCGACGTGAGGTGGTAGACCACTTCGAAGTACTCGACGTAGTCCACCGCGGTGAGCGAGCCCAGCATCTTGTAGTCGTGCTCGGGGTCGTCGCGGAGGAAGGTGCACACCTCCGCGACCGCGTCCGGCTCGAGCCATACGGCGCTGTCATCGCAGGCGAGCACGGAGTCAGGGAACTGGGCGCGCAGCGACTCGGCGAGCGCAGTGCCTGCGGTCGCGGTCGTCATGCGCGGTTCACTCCCGCGGCGTCCTGCCCCACGCTGTACCTCTTGATCTTCTCGTGCAGCTGCATGATGCCGTAGAGCAGGGCGTCGGGGCGCGGCGGGCACCCCGGAACGTAGACGTCCACCGGCACGATGTGGTTCACCCCCGGCACGACGCTGTAGCCCTGGTAGTACGGGCCGCCGCTCGTCGCGCACACGCCCATCGCGATGACCCACTTCGGCTCCGCCATCTGGTCGTAGATGCGGCGCACGGCCGGCGCCATCTTCCAGGTGAGCGTCCCGGAGACGATAAGCAGGTCAGCCTGACGGGGCGTCGCCCGCATCGCCTCCATCCCGAAACGCGCGAGGTCGAAGCGCGACATCGCCGAGGCGATCATCTCGAATACGCAGCACGCGAGTCCGAACGCTACAGGCCACACTGCGGAACGGCGGCCCCAGTTGAGCAGCGCGTCCACGGACGTGACCGCCACGTTTTGTGCGATGTCCCCGGGTACCTGGATCGTGGGCTCGGGGGACGCTTCTTTGGCGTTCCACTTCAGCTGCTCGACGGCCTCGCCCTCGATGCGGTCGATGTCCCAGCCGGGCATCGCCTGTCCGTAGGCCGCGCCGCGCTCCTCCCCTCCCGTCAGGAGCGAAGGGACGGAGAGAGGCGGATGCTCATTCGGGTTGACCATGGTCTGCTCTAGAGACTCCTCCCATGGCGGGGCCGGACCCCGCTGATCTGGGGGATGACCACGAGGGCGAGCATAGCACAGCAGGAGAGTGAGTGAAACGCCGCACAATCCACCCCGTCCCTCCTGTGAAAACAGCCTCCCCCGCTCATGGTGAGCCGGTCGAACCATCCTGCCCAGGCAGGAACAACGCCCCCACCTCTCCCTCTGGGAGAGGTAGACGCGCTTGCGCGTCGGGGGAGGGCACGCCCCTCCGTCGTCCCGCCCCG
>JAPOOH010000048.1 GCA_026713505.1 Chloroflexota bacterium
AACCGCGCTGAAGGCAATCACGCAAGGGTCTTCTTTGTCGGGAGAAGGGATGGGGGCCTCTCCTCCGCCTCCGCTGAGACTATGCGGAGTGTTCCCAGGGGAGGGAGTGCGGCTACTGTCCCCTGGCCCCGAGCACCAGCATCTCCAGTATCTCGTGGGCGGTGATGGAGCCTCTGAACTCGCCGGTTTCGGCGTCGACGACGGGGAGGGCGGAGAGGGAGTTTTCGGTCATCCGCTGCAACGCGTCCTCCAGGTAGTCGTCGGCGGAGGCGGTAGGCGTCTGTTGCCGCAGCATCTGGCTGAGCGGGGTGCGGTCCCACTCGGCGTGGGGCAGGAAGCGCAGCATGCTCACGGAGACGATGCCGGCCAGCGCTCCGTGCTCCACGACCACGTAGTCGTGCTGGTCCTGCAGCAGCCAGTCTTCCGAGAACGTCTTGACGGTCTGGGAGGTCTCCGGGTGGATGCGGTACGGGTCCAGGAGGTCGCGCACCTTGACCTCGTCCAGCACGAAGCGCTCGAACGACGGCGGGAGCTTGTCGAGCGAGATCTCCTGCGTCGAGGCGCTCACTCGCCGCAGCGCGAAGCCGATGCCCATGGGCGTCAGCATGATGTAGGCCAGCATCACCAGCACCAGCAGGGAGAAGATGTCTTTGCCGATGGCGCCGCTCTGCAGCATGACGAGGAGGAGGGCGATCTCGGCAACCCCTTTCGCCGTGAGGCCCATCCCCGTGGCGAACGGGGCGTTGACCCGCGTGGCGTAGGCGCTGAGGAAGGACGCGCCGACCTTGCCCGCCAGGGGGACAAGGGCCAGCGCCAGGACTGTCTCGATGGGCAGCTTGGTGAAGTCCAGGCTGAAGTGGAGGCCCGCGGAGGCGAAGAAGAGCGGCACGAAGAACCCCTCGGCGGCGCCGCGCATGCCGGGCATGATGTCGTGCCGCATCTGGTACGGCAGGAAGGAGAGGGCGGCCCCGAAGAGCAGCGCGCCCAGCGAACCGTGCAGCCCCACCAGTTCGGCGGCTACGACGACAAGGAAGAGGCCGCCGAGGAGCGTGCCGAAGGCGAACTGCGGCACGCGCAGCAGCCGCTGCAGCACGCCGAGGAGCCGCGGCACCAGCTTGCTTGTCACGAACCACGTGACGACAGCGAACCCGAGGATCTCGCCGATGATGATCGCCACGCCGCCCGCCGTCAGGCCGCTGTGGTCGTCCCCCGAGAAGTGCTCACTGATGGCGAAGCCCACGATGAAGAGGGCAATCAGCTCGACGATGATAACGGCGGTAAATATCTGCACGCCGACGGGCTCGCGCAGCCGCCCCTCGTCGATGAGCGCCTTCGCGACGACGCCGAGGCTGGAGAGGGAGAGCACGCCGGCGAGGCCGAGCGCCTCGGTGAAGCTGAGGCCCAGCCCGAGGTCGAAGAGGTAGTCGGTCGTGACCGAGAGGGAGACGAGCATCGATAGGACAACGGCGAGCAATGCGGTGAAGAATATGCGTCCGCGGACGGCGGCGAGGAACCCGGCGATGTCCAACTCCTCCAGCCCGATGAGGAAGAAGAACATGAAGATGCCGATGCTGAGGATGAGCTCGACACTCTCTCCGGCGTGGACGAGGCCGGTCGCAGGCCCGAGGACGACGCCGGCGACGGCGTATGCGAAGATGGCGCTCAGGCCCAGGCGCTTGAAGATGCCTTCGAAGAGCTTGGCTGCGACGATGAGCGCGCCAACGGCGAACAGAGCTTCGTGAATCTCCATCCCGTTGTCCTCCCGTCATCCTGCGGTCAACGAGCATGGCCGAGCGCGGGGCGCCGTCGAGGCCGCTTCCCGGGCGCTCAGGGGCGCCGATGCTAGCACCGGCAGGCGCGGGCGACAACGCCGGAGGAGAGGCGGGGGATGAACACCAGCGACCACTGGGAGTCGCTCGGCACACCGGGCCGGCAGATCGAGATAGCGGACTACAACCCCGGCTGGCCCCTGGCCTTCGAGCGCGAAGCGTCGGCCATCCTGGAGGCGCGCCGCTCGTGGGTCGTCGAGGTGCACCACGTCGGCAGCACCTCCGTGCCGGGACTGGCGGCGAAGCCCGTGCTGGACATGCTGCCGGTCGCCGCGGGTCCGGCGGAGGCCCTCGAAGCCGTCCACCGGATGGTGGCGCTGGGGTACCGGTACCGCGGCGAGAATGGCATCCCCGGACGCCTCTACTTCCAGAAGGACGTCGATGGCCGCGACGTCGCGCACGTCCACATGTTCCCTGTGGGCCACCCCGCCATCCGGACGCACCTGGCCTTCCGCGACCACCTCAGGACGCACCCCGAAACCGCCCGCGACTACGAGCGTTTGAAGCGAGAGCTCGCCGCGAAGCACGTGGACGACCGCGAGGCCTACACCGACGCCAAGGCTGGCTTCATTGAGGGCGTCATCGCCATAGCTTTGGGCGATCGTGCAGATCGATCCTGACTCCTACGTGAACCGCACGCTCACCAGCCCCAGCGTCGCGAACTCGGCGTGGACGGTGTCGCCGGGGCGGACGTCCATCGCCGTCGTGATGGTGCCCGTCGTCACGAACTCGCCGGGGCGCAGGCCCTGCCCGAGTTCGGCCAGCTTGTTCGCGCACCAGGCCACCGAGCGCGCCGGGTTGCCCATCACCGCCGACGCCCGCGCGCGCTCGAACTCTTCACCGTTGCGGTAGAGGACGACCTCCTCCATCGAGACGTTGAACGCGCCGGGAGAGAGCCGCGCGCTCCCGATGACGACCCGCGCCGCCACGCCGTTGTCCGCGATGATGTCCTGCTCCCGGATGCGCCACCCCTCCATGCGGCAGTCCACGATCTCAAGCGCCGGGAAGACGTAGTCCGTCGCGGCGAGCACGTCCTGCATCGTGATTCCCGGCCCGCGCAGCGGAGACTTCAGCCGGAACGCCAGCTCCGGCTCCGCCTTGGGCTGAATCAGGTCCGACGTCTTGATGCGCCCGCCGTCCCGCACCGTCGTGTCGTCGAAGACCGTGCCGAGGATCGGGGTGTCGATGCCGAACGCGGCCTGCATCGCCGGGTTCGTGAGGCCGACCTTGCGCCCGACGATGCGGTGGCCGTGCTCCAGCTCGTGCACGACGATGTCCTCCGCGATGGCATACGCGTCCTCGGACGTGATCTCGGGCGCCTGCTCGGTGAGCGGCAGGATGGGCGTCGCGCTGTGCTCGGCCTCGCTCAGGGCGTGGGCGAGTGCGTGGAGTTGGTCGTGCGGTAGGGGCATCGGGGACCTCCGTTGGGGGTTGAAGGGGCCAGGGCTGCGCCTGTGCCAAGATTACCAGCGGCGGTAAGATGTCTGCCATGACCGAGAACGAGCCACGCGTCGCGGCGGTACTGCTCGCGGCGGGCGAATCGACGCGGATGCACGAGATGAAGGCGCTGCTGCCGTGGATAAGCGGCAGGCCGCTGCTGACGCACCAGGCGCACGCGCTCGCGACAGCCGGCTACGAGCCCATCGTCACGGTGCTCGGGCACCTGGCCGACCGGTTGCGGCAGGTGCTCACCGGCCCTGAGCCGCTGCAAATCGTCGAGAACCCGCGCTACCAGGAGGGACGCGCGACGTCCATCACCGCCGGACTGCGAGCGCTGCCGGACGACGTGGACGGCGTGCTCATCGTGTCGGTGGACCAGCCGCGCTCCGGAGCGCTGCTGTCGCGGCTGCGGGAGGCATGGCTCGCATCGCGCCCGGCGATCGCCGTGCCGTCGCTCGACGGGCACGCCGGGCACCCGCCGCTGTTCGACGCGTCGCTGCTGCCGGAGTTGCGCGCCATCACAGAGGAGCGCCAGGGGCTGCGGGAGGTCGTCTCACGCCACCGCGCCGAGCGCGTGCTCGTGCCGGTGGACGACCCGCTCACGCTCACAAACCTCAACACGCGGGAGCAGTACGAGGCCGCGCTGCGGCTGGCGCAGGCGTAGGGCACAACCCAGGGGCCTCGCGTAACCCTTCGGCAGGCGCCACACCAATCCCCGGTTCACCTTCACCCTGGCCCTCTCCCCTCGAGAAACCCCTTGCATTGCTCTCGTCCTGTTCATGGTGAGCCTGTCGAACCACGGAGCAGCCTGCCAGATCAGGGAGTGCAGAGGGGGAATCTC
>JAPOOH010000049.1 GCA_026713505.1 Chloroflexota bacterium
CGGGTGCGGCTTCTGGAACGGCGGCGGCTGTATCAGCGCCTCGTCTATCTGCCAGTACTTCCCCTCGTACGTCACGGTGCCGTCGCCGCGCCACGCGAGTTCGATGATATCGAGCGCTTCCTCCCCCATCTCCTGCCGCGAGTAGAAGTCCAGTCCCCATCGCATGAATTCGTGCTCGTGCACGCCGATTCCGGTGCCGAACTCGGCCCGGCCTCCGGAGAGGTGGTCCAGCATCGCCACGTCCTGCGCCAGCCGTATCGGGTGGTGGAACGGCAGCTGCCAGATCATGGTCCCGAGCCGCAGCGACTCCGTGTGCCGTGCCACCGCCAGGAGGAACATCTGCGGCGAGGTGATCGCGCCCACGTAGGAGCCCTGGTGCTCCAGCGTCCAGTAGTACTCGAACCCCACGTGCTCCATCAGCTGCGCCTGCCGGATGTGCTTCTCGTACACCTCCGCGGCGGTTGCAGCGTTCATCACCTCGTACGTCTGCATCTGGTCCCACACGCCGAATTCGAGACGCTCCATGAACGGACACCTCCTCTGCCGAAAACGTCCCTATGCTACGCTTAATGTATGACGGACGCTCCTCTCCACACCACCGTTCTCCACGACGACCACGTCTCTCTCGGCGCTCGAATGGTGCCCTTCGCCGGCTACGACATGCCCGTGCAGTACGCGGGCGTTCTGGCCGAAGCGCGGGCCGTCCGTACCGCCGCCGGGATCTTCGACGTCTCCCACATGGGACGCTTCGCAGTGGACGGACCGGACGCCCGCGCGCTCCTCGACTGGGTGCACACCGCCGACGTCGGCGAGGCCATGCCGATGGGACGGGCCCGCTACGGCCTCCTCTGCAACGAGTCCGGCGGCATCATCGACGACGCCATCGTCTACCGGCTCGGCGAGGAACGGTTCATGATCGTCGCCAACGCCGCGAACGCCCCGAAGGTCTTCGCCTGGCTGGAGCGGTGGCGCGGCGAACGTTTCCCCGACGCAACGCTCACCGACCGCACCGCCGGGATCGCCATGGTTGCGCTGCAGGGGCCTACCGCCACCTCCATCGCCGCGCAGGTCGCCGGGTTCGACCCGGAGGCCGTGCGCCCGTTCAACGTCGTCGAGACGGACGTCATGGGCGCGCCCGCGCTCATCGCCCGCACCGGTTACACCGGCGAGGACGGTGTCGAGATCATGCCGGCATCGGAGACCGCATCTGCGCTCTGGCGCGCCCTCATGGACGCGGGTGCGGCCCCGTGCGGCCTCGGCGCGCGCGACGCCCTCCGCCTGGAGGCAGCCCTGCTGTTGCACGGCTCCGACATGGACGAGAACGTCAATCCCATCGAGGCGGGGCTGGGCCGCTTCGTCCGTCTCGAGCACGACTTCTGCGGCGCCGACGCTGTCCGCGCCGCCGCCGAGAATGGTACGCCCCGCGTGCTCGCGGGCTTCCGAACGGCTGAGCGCGGACCCGCCCCGCGGGCGCATCACCGCATCCTCGTCGACGGCTCCGACGCGGGTGAAGTTACGAGTGGCAGCTACTCGCCTTACCTTGACACCAATATAGGCCTCGGCTATCTTCCGAAAGAGGCCAGCGAGCCCGGGACCCCCATCACCGTGGACGTTCGCGGCCGCCTGATACCCGCGCAGATCACACCCCTTCCCTTCTACAAGAGGTCGCGATAGCTATGTCCGTTCCCGAAGACCGCCGCTACTCCAAGGAACACGAGTGGGCGCTGGCAGAGCCGGACGGCCTTGTCCTCGTCGGTATCACCGACTTCGCACAGCATGAGCTGGGCGACGTTGTCTACGTGGAGCTTCCCAAGCCCGGTGACCGCGTGACCCGGGACGCCCAGATGGGCGAAGTCGAGTCGGTCAAGGCCGTCTCCGAGCTCTTCTCCCCCGTCTCCGGCGAGGTCTCCGCCGTCAACGAGGAAGTGAAGAACGCCCCCGAGTTGCTGAACGAGAGCCCGCACGAGAAGGGCTGGCTGATCCGCGTCAAGCCGGACGACCCCGCAGAGCTCGACACCCTGCTGGATGCAGCCGCCTACACCGCACTCATCGAATGAGGTCCTGACTACGTCCCGATGTCTGACTCGCCACTGACCTCACCCTTCATCCCCAACACCGACGACGACCGCGCCGCGATGCTGGCGGAGGTCGGCGCATCCGCAGTCGAAGAGCTGTTCGGCGACATCCCGGAGCGGTTCCGCCATCCCGGTCTCGCGCTCCCTGCGCCCGTGCCGGAGATGGAGCTCCGCGCGGAGATGACCGCGCTGGCGCAGCGCAACTTCCACGCGGGCGAACACCCCAGCTTCCTCGGAGCCGGCGTCTACCATCACTTCTGCCCCGCTGTCGTCGCGCCCCTCGTCACCCGCGGCGAGTTCCTCACCTCCTACACGCCCTATCAGCCGGAGGTGTCGCAGGGAACGCTCCAGGGCACATTCGAGTTCCAGACGCTCACTGCCCAACTGTTCGGCATGGAGGTCTCCAACGCCGGCATGTACGACGGCGCCAGCAGCCTCGCCGAGGCTGCGCTCATGGCCTGCCGCGTCACGAAACGCTCCCGCGTCGCCGTGCTCGACACCGTGAACCCGCGCTACGTCGAGACGGTCCGCTTCTACGCGCAGCCGCAGGGCATCGAGGTCTACGCGACGTCGCCCGCGTCGCCGGAGCTCCAACCGGAGACCGCGTGCCTCATCTCCCAGTACCCCAACTTCTTCGGCGCGTTCGAGGACTCTCAGGCGCTCGTCGACCTCGCGCATGAGCAGGGCGCGCTCGCCGTCATGTCGTGCGACCCCACCGCGCTCGCCATGTACAACCCGCCCGGCGCGTTCGGCGCGGACATCGCCACCGGCGAAGGGCAGGCCCTCGGTATACCTCCGAGTTTCGGAGGCCCCTATGTCGGCATCTTCACCTGCCGGCAGGAGTACGTCCGCCAGCTGCCCGGACGCATCGCGGGCAAGACCGTGGACACGGAGGGCCGGACCGGCTACGTGCTCACGCTCCAGCCGCGTGAGCAGCACATCCGCCGCGAGCACGCCACTTCGAATATCTGCACCAGCACAGCGCTCATCGGGCTCTGGGCCACCATCTACCTCTCGCTCATGGGCAGGCAGGGACTCCGCCACGTCGCTGAGCTCTGCTACCAGAAGGCGCACTACGCCGCGACACGCATCGCCGAACTCCCCGGCTACAGCCTGCCCGTGAACGCCCCGTTCTTCCAGGAGTTCGTCGTCTCCTGCCCGAAGCCTGCTGCCGATGTCAGTGCCGAGTTGGAACAACGCGGCATCATCGGAGGGCTGGACGTGAGTGACCGCTACCCGAACGGCATGCTGCTCTGCGTCACCGAGGTCAACACTCGGTCCCAGATCGACAGTCTCGTGGACGCGCTCGCGGAGATAGGCCGATGATTTCCATGCCCGACACCCCGCTCCGCGAGGAGGCGCACGACCGCCGAAGGCTGCTCATGGAGCGCAGCCGCCCCGGACGCACCGGCGTAACCCTCCCCGCGTCCGACGTGCCGCCGCAGCTCATGCCGGAGCAGGCGATGCTCCGCGACGACCTGCAACTGCCGGAGGTCACGGAAGGTGAGGTCGTCCGGTACTTCACGCACCTCAGCCAGCTCAACTTCTCCATCGACACCAACTTCTACCCTCTCGGCAGTTGCACGATGAAGTACAACCCGAAGCTGAACGAGGTGGTCGCCGCCACGCCCGGCTTCGCGCTCGCCCATCCCGCGCAACCGGAACGCCAGGTGCAGGGGACGTTGGAAGCCATCTTCCGTCTGCAGACCTACCTCCAGGAGGTCAGCGGTCTGCCGAGCGCCAGCCTCGCCCCGCTCGCCGGAGCGCAGGGCGAGCTCGCCGGTATCCTCACGCTCCGCGCCGCGCTCGACGCTCGGGGCGAGGGCAACCGCCGCAAGATGCTCATCCCTGACACCGCCCACGGCACGAACCCCGCGTCCGCCGCCATGGCCGGATTCCAGGTCATCTCCATCCCGTCCACCGACGGCGGCGACATCGATCTCGACGCGGTCCGCGCCGAGGCCGGTGACGACCTCGCGGGCGTGATGTTCACCCAGCCGACCCCCCTCGGCCTCTTCGACCGCAACGCCATCGAGATGTGCCGCATCGTCCACGAGGCCGGCGGCCTGGTCTACGGCGACGGCGCGAACATGAACGCGCTGCTTGGACGCGCCAAGCTCGGCCATTTCGGCTTTGACGTCGTCCACATGAACCTCCACAAGAC
>JAPOOH010000050.1 GCA_026713505.1 Chloroflexota bacterium
CACCATCATCGCCATCAGCAAGGGCGATTGGGAGCGCATCGGCGAGGCCCACGCTCGGGTCGAGTGGGGCGCCGGGGTGCGTCCGACCGACACGGTGTTTATGGCCGCCCCATTCTCCCTCTACATGGGCGCATGGGGCATGCTCGTCGGCGCGGAGCGGATGGGCGCGAAGTGCTTTCCGTTCGGCGCGGGCGCGCCGGGGCAGACGCGGATGGCCGTGCGCTGGTGTCTCGCCGCGAAGCCGTCCGTCTTCTACGGCACGCCGTCGTTCTGCCTCTACCTGGCCGAGACCGCCCGCGAGGAGGGCGTCGACCCGAAGGAGTTCGGTTTCCGCACGCTTTTCTTCTCCGGCGAGCCGGGAGCCTCCATCCCCGCAACGCGCAGGACGCTGGAGGCGGCGTACGGCTCCCCCATCATCGTCGACAGCGGCTCGACCGGCGAGATGTCGCCGTGGATGAGCAACGGCGGCTGCCGCCACGCCGGTGGCATGCACCTCTGGCAGGACATGGTCTTCACCCAACTCATCGACCCCACGACTCTGGAAGTCGCGCCTTACGGTGGCGAGGGCGTGCCGGTGTACACGCACCTGGAGCGCACCTCCCAGCCGCTCATCCGCTTCTGGTCCGGCGACCTCGCGAGTTGGACGAACGACCCCTGCCCCTGCGGGCGCACCTACCCCACCATGCCGCGCGGCATCTACGGCCGCGTCGACGACATGGTGGTCGTGCGCGGCGAGAACGTCTACCCGAGCGCGGTCGAGAACGTCGTCCGCGCCATCCCCGGTCTCACCGGCGAGTTCCGCATGGTCGTCTCCCGTGAGCGCACCATGGACGAGCTGACCGTCCTCGCCGAGTACACGCCGGAGGCCGCCGCGGCGGAGGCCGGCATCGACGCCGTCAAGCGCCAGCTCGAGTCCGACCTCGGCGCCACCCTCGGCATCCGCTCCAACGTCGACCTCAAGGCCCCCGGCGAACTGGAGCGCACCCAGTTCAAAGCCCGGCGGGTCATCGACGAGCGGGACCTGCACGGGGAGTGAGGGGGCGGCAAGACAGAATCTCTCGGCTCCGCGATAGGCCGCTCTGCTCGACCTGTCACAGGGAGACGAAGAGCGCGAAGTGAGGGCGCATGCCCGCGGCACCATTGACTGCCCGTCAACACAATAGTATCGTTGTGTTGTGATACCACAATTCAACAGCGCCGGACTCCTCCCTCCGGGAGTCCACTGGGCGAGTTGGGAGATGGTGGTCGACAGGTTCGGAAGCAACGCTTGGAGACAGCGCCTCATGGACGGTTTCAGGACTGCCTTGGAGGCTCTGAAGAGCGCGGGATGCAGGACCGTCTACCTTGATGGGAGTTTCGTGACCGTCAAGGCCATGCCGAACGACTACGACGCCTGCTGGGACGAGGATGGAGTCGATCCGGTGCTTCTCGACCCCGTGCTGCTCACCTTCGACGCCGGGAGAGCTACACAGAAGGCCAGGTACATGGGAGAACTGTTCCCCGCTTCGATCATCGCAAACTCGGACGGGCTCTCGTTCCTCGATTTCTTCCAGACGGACAAGGAGACCGGGAATCCCAAGGGAATCATCGCCATCGACCTGGGAGGTTTCGCATGATCAAGAACGAGCGGCAGTACCGCATCACCAGGGCACAGGCGGACGGACTGTCCCGGACCCTCGAAAGCCTCAGCCGGAGCGCGGGAGACGCCCATCCCCTCATCGCCAGGGCCCGGGAAGATGCGCTGAGGAGCCAGATCGAAGATCTGGAAGGCGAGTTGCGGGACTACGAGTCCCTGCTCTCCGGCGGATTCCAGCCTGACGACCTCCAGGCGGTCGCCCAGCTGCCGACCATGCTCATAAGGGCCCGCATCGCACAGGGTCTGAGCCAGAGGGAGCTTGCGGAGCGCCTGGGGCTGAAGGAGCAGCAGATACAGCGGTACGAGGCCACGGACTATGCCTCCGCCAGTCTGACCAGGATCAGAGAGGTCGCAGGCGCTCTCGGCGCCTCAGGCCGGCAGTAGTCTCCTGCTCCTGCGTCCCTACGTAGGTCGGCGGAGACGCGCCGCGAGGGATCAGCTTCTGCACCGACCACAGCCAGCCCCCGCACACCTCCTCGCCACCGCCTACACGCGTCACCCGCCCGTTGCGCGATGCGCGCCTGCCCTTCTAGGATGGTCAGCGGGACCGCCAGCGCTGCGCCACGCCCGGTGGGGCCGCTCAGCCATGTCGCTGAATGTTGCAGAATGTGGCGCCTGGCGAAAACGCGACACCCGCCCACTCGGGGGCTGCGAGTGAAACGCGCGCAACATCCCCGCACGAAACGTGTCACCGAGGGGTCTGCGCAGCAACGGAGCAACAACAGATGACTGACGGCAGGATACTTTCGGGGATGCGCCCGTCCGGCAGGCTGCACCTCGGCAACTACTTCGGGGCGCTGCAGAACTGGGTACGCCTGCAGGACGAGTACGAGTGCTTCTACATGGTGGCCGACGTCCATGCGCTCACCACGCTCTCCGGCTCCGGCGAGGTGAACACCATCCTCAACGACACACAGGAGATGGTGCTCGACTGGCTCGCCGCCGGGGGGGTACCCGGGCGCGACGCCACTACTCTGTCCTTCCCCCTGCCGGGGCGCCCGGTGGGCGCCCG
>JAPOOH010000051.1 GCA_026713505.1 Chloroflexota bacterium
CCGCCGAAGGTGCGGCGGGGTTTCAGGAGGCGTTCCCGCAGGGGACAGGTGCAAGTCTCGCCGTTCAATCCGATGAACCTCATTTCAGCGTAGCCGTGGACGATGGCCGTGATGACGCGGCCCGGGTCGGGGACGCGCGCGACCTTGGCACAGTGTTTGAGGTAGGAGTTGAGGGGAACGATGTCGATGATCGGGACGGAGACGCGAGTAGCATCCTCGACGAGGGCGAGGATGTCCGGCGCGGGTCCGCCACGCTCCAGGGCCTGCTCCCAACGCTCGACGAATTTCTCGACGACGGGAGAGAGGGCGGCCTGCGCGCGGAGGCAGGCGAGGTAGCGTTCCAGTGCCTTGAGCCGGGCGGTCATCGGGCACCGCGCTGGCTCTTCAGCATGCTGAAGGCGTAGTCCATGATGTCCATGCGGTTGCGGACCTCGGCAAGCTCCTTGATCTTGAGGGAGTTCTGGAGGGCGATGCGGACGGCGGCACTCCTGACGCGAGGGTCGGGGTCTTCGAGGAGGTCGGCGAGGGCGATGGCACCCTTGAGCGCGAGGCCGTTAATCTCGGCGAATGCGAGGTCGGCGACGCGGCGGCGGGCCTGCTCAACCTCGGTGCGGAATTCGGGATCGTGCATCCAACGGGTGAGCGTGGCGCGTCCGATGCGTGCATCGCGAGCGGCCTGGCGCATCGAAGGGGCGGAGACGATGTAAGGGATGGCGAGCATCTGTCTGGGGGTCAGGCGGGCGGGCGGGAGCGGTGGGGGTCCGCCGGGGACGGTCTCTTCGGCTGTGGTGGCATCATCCGGCATCATCTGGCTCCATCCACTCGTGGATTCCGGCGTTCCGGCGGCGCCACGGTGGGGCATTCCGGGGCCATTCCGGGCGTGAACGAGGCCGCGATGAGGCCAATAGAGGCCACTTCTTCCTACCGTCCACCCAGCCCGCGCCGTAGCTCGCCGCGCCGGTCAGGAACCATCGTAGGGAAGGGTGCGGCGTACGCGCAACGGGCCGGTGTCGCGGTTGTGACGGCAAGGGAGAAGGTAAGATGGAGGGGCAATCTTGAAGAGAGGTCAACCCATGACCAGCGACTCGCTCCTTGCCCATCTCGCCTGGCGGTTCCCGGGCGCCACCGAAGACATCGCGACCGAGGCCCTGTCTTACATCCTCTGCAAGCAAGAGGGTGCACGGACGGCCCTGGCGGACCTACTGAGGTCGGGAGGCGCGGACCCCGAGCCGATGGACTCTTTCGACACACAGCGCGTCTACCAGCGCTCCAAGAAGCCTGACCTCGTTGCCTTCAGCGAAGGGAGGGAGGTGTTGCTGGTCGAGTCGAAGTTCTGGGCCTCGCTCACGTCCCAGCAGCCGAACGGGTACCTCAGACTGATGATGAAGGACTTGCCTGATGCCAAGACCCTCCTTTTCGTCGCACCGAAGGCCAGACAGGACGAGTTGTGGAAGGAGTTGCGCGAGCAGGCAGGCAAGGAGTTTCAGGTCGCCGACGAGCGAGCCGCGAACGGCGTGCTGAGCGCGACCGTGGACAGCGGCGGGCACCTGCTCATGCTGACCAGTTGGCATACGCTACTCAGGCGCATAGAGCACAGTGGAACCGATGTAGACGGCAACCTGCGGCAACTGAGGGGGCTGTGCACTCCTGCCTGTGACGATGTGCCTCTTCCCAGCGTGGACGCAACTGACGATTCAGAGGAATTGAGCAAGGTTGACCATTACAAGGCCTTCCTAGGGGACGCCGTCACCCTGGCAGAGTCGAGGGGAATCATCGACACGAAGGGTCTAAGCTATGGCGGCCCTGGATACGGGAGGTTCTTCCATTTCGTGAATGCTGCGGGTGAGAGGTTTGCCGGGGCTTACGCTTGGGTCGGGTTCAACTTCGCCCGAATCGAGTCTCCCTTCTTTCTCTTTTTCCTCTCCACCGGTTCAGACGCCAAGCTGGTGGAGGTCCGGGCGCCGATGGCAGGAGAGTTGGACCGAGACAGCCATGTCTCCATCCCGATCTCCGCGAGGGCAGGGTATGCGTACGTACGAGAGGAAGTGGTCGGGAAGCTGAAGGAGATCAGAGACCGAATCACGGTCATTGGATAGGGTTTATGACCACGCATGAACACCTCATGCCCCCTACCCTCCGCATACTGCCTGAGCGGCTCGTCAACAACCTGGAGCGCGCACGGTACCAGTATGCAGTCAGGATGCAGAACATCCCGCACTACTACACGGTCGCAAAGACGTGGGCCGATCACAAGGACGGCATGAGCGAGGAGCTCATGTGGACCGTGTGGGAGATGCGGAAGCACGACGTGATGCGTCCGTTCATGGGACGGGAGCAGCACTACCTAGACGTCAACGGCTTCTCGTACTGGACGATGGTCCCCCGAGACGAGGAGACGATGCTCATCAACCGGCAGTACTGCACGCACGGGGCGTACGACTCGCCGTTCGACGCCATGGCGCACCAGTACGACGATTCGGATCGGCCGTGGCGGGCCGTGAAGGACGAGCGCGAGGCGCTGTATGCGCCCGCCGCGCCGTCGGGGCGCGTGCTCGACGTCGGCTGCGGAACGGGGCTGCTGGTCGACTATTGCTACCTACAGATCGACCGCGAGCGGTACGTCGGCATCGACCCGAGCGCGGGGATGCTGGCGAGGTTCGCGCTCAAGCACCCGGACTACAAGGCAGAGGCGACGTTGCTCCGGACGACGTTCGAGGACTACGAGACGCCTCTGCGGTTCGACACGATCGTTGCGATGGCGGGGTCAGCGTCGCACGTCACCGGCGTGGGTATCGTCGAGAAGGCGCGGCATCTGCTCGCGCCCGGGGGACGGGCGTACCTGATGTTCTATCGCGACCCGGCTGCGGCGTTCGAGCGGATGGGAATCGAGATGCCGCCGCTCGCGGAGACGCCGGAAGGGGCGGAGAGGGATGGGGACTACGTCGCGCTGGAGTTGGCGAGGGACGGGTAGACAGTGCAGCAACTCCCTCCCCCGCCGGTTCACCCTCACCCTAACCCTCTCCCCTCGAGGGAGAGGGGATCAGACCCAGGGCGAGGTTCCTGCCTCCGCAGGAACGACTTACAAGCGCCGCCCTACCGCACGGCGGGGCCGCCGTGCTGCTGCTGGCCGAGGCGGTTGTAGGTGACCGGGGTCGTGACGAGCAGGCCGGCGTCGACCGGAAGGACGACGCCCGTTATCCAGCGCGCCTCGTCGCTGGAGAGGAAGCCCGCCGCCCAGCCGATGTCCCAAGCGGTGCCTTCGGTGCCCAGGACGCCGGCCTCGCGCCGGATCTGGCGGAGGTCGTCGTCCATGCGAGGCGCGACCATCGGGGTGTAGACGAGGCCGGGCGCGATGCAGTTCACGCGGATGCCGTCACGCCCGTGGTCGCCCGCCATGGACTGGGTGAGGCCGACCACCGCCGCCTTGGACGTTGTGTACGGCGTGCTGCTGTTCGCGCGCAGTCCCGCGATGGAGGAGAGTGTGATGATGGAGCCGCCTCCGCCCTTCTTCATCTCCGGGATGGCGTATTTCGAGGCGAGGACGATGCTCTTGACGTTGACCGTCATGATGTGGTCCCACTGCTCCTCGGTGACCTCGGTCACGTCTGCGCGGGTGGAGATGCCAACGTTGTTGTGAAGGATGTCCAGCCGGCCGTAGCGCTCGACCGCCGCGCGCACCATCGCCTCGCAGTCGGCGGCGCTCGTAACGTCGGCGCCCATGGCGGAGGCGGTCCCGCCCTCGGCCTCGATCAGCCCGAGCGTCTCCTCGGCGCGTTCGAGCTCGCGGTCGACGAGCAGCACACTGGCGCCCTCACGCGCGAAGAGGATGGAGGCGGCCTTGCCGTTGCCGATGCCCGGGCCGCTCGACCCCGCCCCCGTCACTATCGCCACTTTGCCTGCGAGCCTGTCTGCCACGCTAATCCTCCTGTGAATCGCTGTCGTCTTCAGCGAGGCCGCTCACCATGGGGTGTCCCGCGAGCAGGCCGGACATCTCGGTGACCCGCCCCTCGAAGATCTTGCCCTCGATCGCGGACTCGACCTGTGCGTACCAGCCGTCAGCCAGCTTGAACAGCTTGATGGTGAGGTGACCGTCCCGTACGACGATCTCGTCTGCCGCTTCGGGCCACCGCATGGTCGGCCTCCCTTCGCTGCGGGGCATCTTCCGCTACGCGGGCGCTGCGGCGCAAGCGGGAGTGCCCGCCGCAGGAACGACGGCCATTGACTAGGCGAAGTTGGCGTCGATCTCCGGGGCGAGTTGCGCCTCGATGAGCGGTTTGAGGTTCGGCTTGTCGCGGAAGGGGCCGCCGGTGACGTCGTAGCCGGGGGAGTAGGAGTGTTCCTGGGGCAGGACGATGACGCCCTTGTCCTCCCGGTGGACGTTTATCGGCTCGCCGCCGTCCTCAACGATCTGCAGCTGCTCCTCCAGCACCTTGCGGTAGAGGATGATGCCGATGTCCGTGACGCCGAGCGCCTCGGTCGTGCGGTCGCTGATGGGGCCCTGCATGATCCAGGCTGCCTGGTCCTGGCCGAGCACCCAGTCGGCGCGGATCCGGCCATCGTTCTTGAATACGTTCTCGTACTTGTAGGGGACCTCGGTCTGCTCGACGACCTCGCCTATCTCCGGCACGCGGACGCGCAGGACGATGTGGTAGGTGTGGGTGTCGTCCATGGGCACGCGCATCTGGAAGCCGTGGTTGCGCTGCTGGCCGACGCGGAGGATGTTGGGGAAGAGCACCGGGTGGCCGATGCGCCACCACTCGTTCTCCTCGGTGTCGCCGGTCATCAGACGGCGCTTGATGACGCCGTACTCGAAGCGATCGAACCCGACCTTCACCTCGTGGCGGCCTCGGGCACCGTCGCCCTGCATCTGCTTCTTCCACGCCTCGCGCTCTTCGGGCGGCTTCTCCATACCGAGCACCCAGGAGCCCCAGTAGTTGTGCAGCCACTCGAAGTGCACGGGGTCCAGCGAGTTGTCCATGCACTGCAGCCAGTTGCAGGGAAGCTCCATCGCCACGACCCAGCGCTCGACGTTCTCCCACTCGAAGAGGTCCCAGCGCGGGAGGAGCGGCGTGGGCGCAGGCCCCATGTAGGCGAAGACGATGCCGGCCTTCTCCTGGACGGGGTACGCCTTGATGCGCACCTTGTCCTTGAACTTGGAGCCCTCAGGCTCCGACGGCTGGTCCATGCACTGGCCGGTCTCGTTGAATATCCAGCCGTGGTAGGCGCACCTGATCCCATTCTCCTCCGGGATGCCGTAGGAGAGGTTGGCCTTGCGGTGCGCGCACGACGGCTCAATGAGGCCAAGCGTGCCCTTCGCGTCGCGGTAGAGGACGAGGTCTTCGCCGAGGAGGCGCATCTCCTTCGTGGGGTTGTCGGCGTTCAACTCGGCGCTCGGAGCGATGGGGTGCCAGTAGCGGCGGAGCAACTCGCCCATCGGGGTTCCGGGGCCGACTCGTGTGAGACGCTGGTTCTGTTCCGCAGTGAGCATCTAAGGACCTCCGATTCGACGGTTTCCTTCTTGTGGGTGATGATACTCCTGTGAGGCAAGAGCAGGAAGGGCTGGGTAGCGGCCTAACGGCTCCCTGCCCGCCAGTATTCGACGATCCAAGGTTGGGCATCCTCGTATCGTCCGAAGAAGTCGCTCTCGGCGTGGTGATCGGCGTTAAAGAACCGCCACCCCTGGAAATCGATGGGGCCCCGGAATACCTGGCGCATTCTGTACAGATAACCTTTGCATTCGCCGTCGAGGAATACGTCGATCCGTGTTCCCCCGAACTCCTGGTAAGGCTCTCCGTAGGTGATCTCCATGCCGAGGCCTTCCTCGAGCGAGGCGTCGTTCCTATGCGCCGTAGTCCGGCGACATGGGAACCTGGTGCGTGAGCTGGATGTCCTTGCCCGTTTGGGACGATTCCATGATGCCGGTGATGAGCTCCAGCGTGGCCATGCCCCAGAGGCCGTCGTGGTAGACGGGCGCGTCGTTGCGTATGGCGTTGTAGAGCTCCATCAGGTCCTCGCGGCCCGCGTGGTAGCGGGATATCGTGAGGGGCCGGTCCTCGATGCCGCCGTCCTTGTAGACGTACAACCCGTGGCGCGACTGCCGCAGGTCGCCGCGCTCACACGTCGCTACGAGGATGCCCAGATTGGCCGGGCGCCAAGGCGGGGTCTCGGTGGGGGTCTCACGCCAGAAGCGGCGCTCGTGGTCGGAGCCGATACGGAGCGAGTCCTTCGCCTCGAACTCGTCGCGCGTGCCGGCCTTGAGCTCGGCGCGGATGCGGATGCGGTCGTCGTGGGTGTAGCCCTCGATCAGCCCCCTGCCCTGCTCGTCGCTCCACGGCACGAGGTCGGCAGTCATGGAGTAGCCGTAACCGTTGTTCGTCACCGTTGCGGTCACGCCGTCCTCGAATTCCATGAACGCGGCGTAGTAGCCAACCCCATTGCGCTCCGGCCACCACTTGCCGGTGGTGCCGCGGATCGTGCGCACCATCCCCCCTCCAAGCACACGGAGACTGTCCAACTGGTGGGGTCCCTGCCGGTAGAGGACGCCCCCGCCACGGCTCTCGTCCAGCTCCTCCGGCTGGCGCGCCTGGAGCATCCAGTCCGTGAATGCCCAGTTGTTGAGCGCCTTCAAGGGGCCGAGCTCGCCGGACTGGATGATGCGCCTCATCTCCAGAACGGGCGGGCTGAAGCCGAGCGTGTGGCCGCAGAGCAGCTTCACGTTGTTCCTGGCGGCAGCCTCCACCATCGCCTCGGCCTCCTGCATATTCAGGGCCATCGGCTTCTCGGAGACGGCATGCTTGCCCGAGTTGGCCACGAGCACAACGTGAGGGCTGTGGAAGTTGTTGGGCGTCGCGACCCACACCGCCTCCACGTCCGGGTCGGCGCAGAGCGCCTCGGCGCTGTCGTAGACGCGGGCGTCCGGGTAGCGGGCCTTGAACGCTTCGAGGACGCGGGGGTTGGTGTCCGCCGCGGCCATCAACTCGATCTGGTCCAGGCTCTCCATGCTGGGCATGATCTGCGTCGCGCCGACGCCCACGCCGATGATGCCCATCTTGAGGGGTCTGGTTGAGCCTGTGGTCATGGTTTGCTCCTGTTGGTCTTCTTGAGTTCAGGCCCGCGAGAGACACAACTCGTTCACGCCGCCGACGGCCAACCCTCACCCCCTGCCCCTCTCCCGTGGGGAGAGGGGAGCAGGCGCCCTGAGAGATTCCTCGACTCCGCTGCGCTCCGCTCGGAGTAACAGGGGTTCAGGGTGCTCCGTCCGGGACGGCCGGCTCTAGCCGATGGTGCCGACGACTTCCTGGCGCGCGCCTTCTTCCTCGCGGTAGAGGCCCATCGCTTCGATCACGGGCAGGTCGCTCATCGAGAAGAGCACCGCGTCGTCGTCCTGCGTGTCGGTGCCGTGCTCATGCAGCGCCCACGACGGCAGGACGAACGTGTCCCCCTTCGACCAGTCGATCCGCTTGCCGCCGATGATCGAGTAGCCCTCGCCCTTGGCAACGTGGTAGACGACGCTGGAGGTGTGGCGATGCGCGGCGGTGTGCGAGCCGGGCGCGAGGCGCTGCAGCTTGAGCGCGAGCGTCGGCATGGTGTGTCCGCCCGTTACCGGGTTGGAGTACTCCATGATGACGCCGTCGAAGCGGTCCTCCTCGCCATAGCCGAGGAGCGCGCCGTAGGCCTCGTCCCAGCGGTAGGTGAGCGGAAGGGCGCCGCCGTGGACGTCTTCCAGGTTGGGGCGCATGAGGCCGTTGCCGATGGAAGCGTTGGTAAAGCCCACGGGCTTGGTCACCGGCTGCACGTCCTCCGGGAACGGCTCCTGGAACATGGCGTCAAGGTAGCCGACCAACGGGGCGTCGAGGCAGTCGAGCCAGATGACGGGGTTGTCGGTCGGGTTGTTGTGGTCGTGCCACGCCCAACTTGGAGAGAGGACGAGGTCGCCCTCCTGCATCCGGAAGCGCTCCCCCTCCTGCACCGTGAAGG
>JAPOOH010000581.1 GCA_026713505.1 Chloroflexota bacterium
CGTTCTTTCGAGCATCGCCAGGTGAATACTCTACAGACGCCCAGGTATCTCAGGGCTCTGCTTGGGCTCCATTAAGTGCTCCGCTAGACTCGATCTCCTGCCGGATGATTCCCCGAATGATCTCCTGAAGATGTCTCTCGTAGATTTCTGCCCATTCGTTTATGTCTTTGTTGAAATCAGCAAGAGACCCAAGAGGAACAGTCTCCCTGTCCTCCTTCGCTGTTACCTCTAGCTGGATCAGGTTTCTTATAGGTCCTATTAACTTGGTCATGTTGTTCTCCTTCAATGATGGGTTGACTTTCTCAACTCTGGTTGATATACTTGGTGAAAAAGATTCTATCTACACGCCTTCGGGTGAAAGTGAATCCCTTACCCAATAGGTGTCGCTACTCTGATAGGTGCTTCTATAGGCGGGGCTATTTGGGCAATAGCATTTTCCGTCCTGCCCATCCCTACCAGGGATGCCGGGCCACCCTCTAGGGCCTTCCTTCAATTTTGAGACTTCCTCTTGGATGAGATGACGCAGGTAGTCTTTATCCATGATGTATCTGCCATCAGGTCCTGCTGGTCCCTGCTGCCCCGGAGGACCTGGAGGACCTGGAGGGCCTTCCTTGCCATCCGCTCCGGGCACTCCGGGCCATCCTCTCTTCCCTTCCTTAATCTCGGAGACAAGGTTTCGAAGCACACTTAGCAGAATCCCGCTTTCCTCTAGCCCAGCCTCAATCTCATCTTTGATAAGATTGCGATAAACATCACTTTTCTTCCGAACTTCAATGGCAACCAAGTCTTTGATAGACCTTTCCGACATGAACTCGTTAGCTAGATCCTCTAGCCTATCTAGCCGCAACGCCGTGTTCGGCAAGATTTTCGGTGAAGGTATGGTCACCTCCTCTTGGATCAAATCTAGGATGACCTTCCTTAGTTCATTCCCGGATAGGACTCCCCTGATAATCTGATGAACTTCCTCTACGATGATTGCCCGGAAGCTTTTGGCAAGTGCCTGCTCCATGTGTTCCATAGTTGTCTCCTTTTAGCGTGTCAATGATAACACAAATGCCCAGGTAAAATCAACGTTGATTTTCTCGTCCAGTGTGGTATGATTACTTGTAGCGGGGTACACGCCCGTCTGCCAGTTAGAATCAAACCCCCAACTAGAGGGGAGCCCCTACAGCTTCCATGACTGGTATTAAGGGAGATAGGGGCACCTTTTGTGCCTTGGAATAAAACAGTTGACTTCCATTCCAAGTGTGCTATACTTATCTCGATCAAGGCAAAGTCAGAAACCTAACGAAGCCTTGCAACTCAACTTTTGACCGCAGCCCATAGGGGGAAAAGGAAGACTCAAATGCTATAGCCAAAAAGAGAGAGAGCCGTGACGAATGCGGCAAAAGAGAGCATCAGATTCAGGCATTCGTAAACCCAACAAGGCAATGTTGGAAAACTGATGATGGGAAACGAGGATACAGGGTTGCCTCCCTCCTTTGTTTCTTGGGAATAGTAGTGAAGAAGGTTTGGCCGCTTTCTTCCCCGTGCTCTCATTAATAGTCAGAGTTGACTCCAAAACCCATATGTGGTACACTGTAGAGTGAGGTAAAGGACGTTCCA
>JAPOOH010000539.1 GCA_026713505.1 Chloroflexota bacterium
AACCGCGCCGCTCGCTGAGCGCGGACACTCCGATTACCCCCCCCCCCCAACAGACCACCTCGATTAGCTCTCCGCCGCTCCCCGCTCGGGTCTCAGCCGCGCCACGTCCGCGCATGGCTCTTCCTGCTGCTCTCCTTGCTGGCGGGTGCGATCTTGGTGCTCCACGCCACGTCCGCGCAGGCGCAAGCTAAGATCTGGTCCGCCACGCTGACATTGGATCAGTCTGGCAGTCGTGTAGGTTGCAGCGATACCCTTGGCAGTCTTGAGAACTGTTCCGCAGCCTTGTCAGACAATGAATTCACCTATGACGGCTCCACCTACACGGTTGATAGAGTCTATTGGACTGGGCAGGCGGTGCGGATTGGAATCAAGAAAGGTGGCGCAAGGGTTAACGCTGATGAAGCCGGCGGCATACCCGAAGACCTTGCTGCACTGACGTTGTATGTGGACGGAAGTGCGTTCCCGTTCAGCAACAGCTTGACAGATGAGACCAACTTTGGTTGGAGGGTCAACCCGTCCTGGTCTAATGGCCAAGTCGTTCAACTGAGCGTGATCGAACCCCTCGGGGCCTCGCTCTTGCGAACCGGACAGCCGCATCCGTCCCTGTCCGCGGTGCCGACGGCGAACGGCACGACCCTGACGCTCACCTACGATCAAGCGCTGAACGGCCACTCCGTTCCGCCAGCCACGGCCTTCACCGTGAAGGTGGACGGAGAAACGGTACGCCTAGCCAGCAGTAACCCCGTATCGATCAGCGGCTCGGCAGTGACCCTGAGCCTGGCCGAGGCGGTGGACGCCGGCCAGTGGGTGACGGTGGGGGACCAGGTCGTGCCCGGCGACAATCGAATCTATAACAGCACGTCCTATTACGCACGCGATTTGTTCAATCAGCCCGTGGCGGTCAGCGGCATCTGCGGGCGAACACCCGTCGTGAGGGATGCCATTATGAGCGCGTCGGGCGTCAGCGATTGTGCAGACATCGCGTCGTCTGATCTGGGCGTTGTTTTTTCGGGTGATGGTTCACCATTGAACTTGTCCAACAAGGGGTTGACAAGCTTGCAGGAAATGGATTTCCGGGGCCTTTCCTACTTGACACGACTCTATCTGAACGGAAATGCCCTGACCAGCCTGCCTGCGAACGTCTTCGACGGCCTCTCCCGGTTGGAATGGCTCTATCTGAACAACAATGCCCTGACCAGCCTGCCTGCGAACGTCTTCGACGGCCTCTCCTCGTTGCAAGATCTCTATCTGGACGGCAACTCCCTGAGCAGCTTGCCTGCGGACGCCTTCGACGACCTCTCCTCGTTGCGAGATCTCTTTCTGCAAGACAACTCCCTGAGCAGCCTGCCTGAGAACGTCTTCCACCGCCTCTCCGGCTTGAGCACTCTCAACCTGAGCAACAATCCTCTGAGCAGCCTGCCTGAGAACTTCTTAGATGGCCTCTCCCGGTTGCAGACTCTCGGTCTGCGTAACAATTCCTTGAGCAGACTGCCTGAGGAGGTCTTCGACGGCCTCTCCTCCTTGCAAACTCTCCTACTGACCAACAATTCCCTGAGCAGCCTGCCTGCGGACGTCTTCGACGGCCTCTCCTCCTTGCAAGAGCTCACTGTCAAGGAAAACTCCCTGACCAGCTTGCCCTGGGACGTCTTCGGCGGCCTTTCCTCCTTGCAACGGCTCTTTCTGGACAGCAACTCCCTGAGCAGCTTGCCTCCGAACCTCTTGGACGGGCTCTCCACTTTGAAAGATCTCAAGCTGGACAACAATTCCTTGCGCAGCTTTCCAACAGTTGCGTTCCGCGACCTTACCGCGTTGAACAGTCTGCAACTGGAAGACAACTATCTGACCTGCCTGACGTCGGGCCTGGACCAGAAACGGTCGATCTTGGACGGTGCCACGAACAATCTGCCGAATTGCCCCACGGTATCGCTCTCGGCCTCGCCGAGTTCGGTCAGGGAGGGCTCCCCGGCGACGATCACGGCGACGCTGAGTGAGGCGGCGTCGCGCGATCGGAGGATCTCGCTGTGGACGACGCCGGGCACGGCGGAGACCCGGGAAAACTACGGCACGGGATACATCGGCGGTGACGACGACTACGTGCCGCTGCGACAAATCATCATCCCCGCCGGCCAGACGAGCGGCACGGGCATCGTGCAGACGATCCGCG
>JAPOOH010000487.1 GCA_026713505.1 Chloroflexota bacterium
GACTTTGCCTGCACCCGCTGCCCCTACCCCCGCGTCATGGACGCCCTCGCCAGGCGAGGCCTCATGCCGGAATCGCACCTCTACACCGCCGCGGGCGCGCTCGAGGCCGGACTCCAGCCCCTGGACTCCCTCATTCAGCAACCCCCGGACTGGCTCTGGCCCAACCGCATCCCACTCGGCAAACTCACCCTCATCGCCGGTTACCCTTCCTCCGGCAAGACCTCCATCGCCCTTGATATAGCCGCCCGCGTCTCGCGCGGCGGGGCCGCGCCCGATCAACCGGACGCCGATTTCCCATCCGCTCCGGTCATTCTCGCCCTCCTCGATGGCAACCCGAAGGCCGACGTCCTTCCCACCCTCCGCCTCTTCGGCGCCGACCTCGGACGCATCTACCTCGCCGACCTCCTCTCTCCGACGATCCCCATCGACTACTATCCCGACGATCCCCCTCAGGACGACGGGCCGGACTACAAGGACGAAGAAGAAGAGGGGGACGATGACGCTGACGACGAAGAAGGGAACGCTCGTCGCCAGCGCAGCAACGTCGGCATCAAGCTCCCTGACCGCTACTTCATGTCGGAGGAGCCCAGGCCCGCCGCGACGGACTTCACCACTCCGTGGCCCAGCCTCAGCAGAGTCATGAAGCGCCTCGCCAACCTCATTGAGGCCGGACGCGCCGCCTTGCTCGTAGTTGACCAGGTGGAGGACCTCGCCTCGATGCACCGCGCTCAGGTTGCCACCGTCCTGGGCATGCTCAAGGCCCTCGCCGCGCGCTCTGGCGCAGCCGTGATCGCCCTCACCCACAACCCGGCGCCCAACTACCCCCGCGCCGTCTCCGCCATGCAGCGCAGGCTCGCCCAGGCGTCTGTCGTCTTCACCACCGCCGCCGTGGGACCCGCCGGGAAGCGGTTTCTCGTCCCCCTCCGCCCCGCCATGAGCGAGGAAGCCCCCGCCATCCCTTTCGCGCTGCCCCCCTCCCCTGTCGCTCCTGCGGGGGCAGGAGCCCCGCAGCCCTTCCCCTGGTCCTCCCATGACTTCACTGTCGCCTGGCGCAAGCCCGTGTTCTCTGTCTTCCAATCGACAGAAAGAGGTGCGGTTCTCGTGGGCAGTCGATTTGGAAGCAGCCGGGGCGGCATAGATACCAACGTGGTGTGGGAACTACAGCTGCACCATTTCACGAAAGGACTTGCAGATGATGCAAAGGCCAAGCAAGGGAGCAGCCGGGCGGAGCCGTTCGTCTTCACCCCGCACTCGGACTCGATCCTTGGGAGCACCCCGTCTAGTATGCCAATCCATGTGGTCCTAATCGAGTCTTCCGATGAGGTTATCGGGGCTAGATGTCAATTTTCGTAAGCCATATTGATTCTGCTACTCCGACTCTCGCGGCCTGGGCAGCAAGCTTATTCGCGGCTCGTTGTGCAGTTTCGGCCTTTAGTTCTCCCACCCATCTGAACTTCCCATCGGAGTGATACAGGTAGTAGGTGCCGTTCTCTCTAATAGCAATGACCTCTCGCCTGCCTTGATCTGGATTGCATGTGATGATTCGAATCCCTCCTAGGTCTCTCGACACTTTGACCTTGTGCCATGTGCCTTGGTCCGAGAAAATACTAGAGTCCAGGGCATTCATACCGGTTGTCGATTCCTGATGAAGCGGAAGCAACGGGAACCGCGTGCTTCCTGAGAGACCCGTACTGTCGCACCTTGGCTGTACGCACAGCCAGTACGAAGTCCCCAAGTCTCCATCTTCAGCTAGGATAGTTCCGCTCCAAAGGCGTGGTGGAGGCTCACCGTGGTGGTGTTTCAAAGCCAGGAGCGCCGCAAATCGTTGGTTTGAACATTCAGCATCCTCGTCTGACCGGGTAAACAATCGAGTGCACCGTTTCCATCCAGTATTGGACGCAAGATTATGTTCGCCTTCGCGATAGCTCCTGCCGTAATTCAGCAACTCGCAAACAAATTCCACGATGTCTTGAGTGGCAGCATCGCCAGTCAGTCGAACACGCTCGGTCAGATTTCCTCCAGACGCTTCGAAATCGGTGACCCAAGCACGGCACGCGTCCAGTCCAGCGTATTGTCCAATAAGGCAATCCTCCAATAGCGATTGGATTTCGCCACTGAGAGCATGTTCAAGGTGCTGCTCGGCCTCCGCGGGATTCTCAATAAGTGCCATCCGTTGCCCCCAGTAGGCTGCATCTAAATCTCTACTGAATCTTCCAATGAGCCGATATGTCCTCTTCCGTAATTCGGCCAGACCGGCGACAGCCGTGGTCGGTAGCAGCCCATCAATCATGCGGGCGAACTCCCGAATGATTTCCTCTGGGAGATTCTCCTCTGGGTACTCTCGTTTACTGAAGACTCGGACACGCAGCGATTGGTGAGTTACAGTCGAGCCTTCCGCCTCTACATTGATGGCTTCGGCGATTGCCTGTGCAATCTCATCGAGTTTCACTTCCGCCGTATAGATTGCAATAAGCCTGAGCCAGTCGGGGTCTGCATCGTCCGCAATGATATTCTTGATTAGTCGAATTGCAAAGTCTCCCGGGTTTCCCCGTACCATCCAATCCAAGACAATGACATCGCTCCTTCGAGACATTGACCGTATGCGCGATTCGGCCTTACCTTCCTCGTCCAAAGGCAGCACCGAGCACACAAGGCCAAGTTCAGCAAATTCATCGGTAAGAGTTCGTGCATTCAAATCATGTCGACGATCCGTCCGTGCGGTCGTGGCATGCTGTGATACTTCTTCCCATAGGGTTGGGACTTGGAGCGTCTCGCCGGGTTTGGGCAGCGTCGCGTCCGAGTACGTTACCTCATCGTCAACCACTACCGCTGTTAACAGAAAGTCCGACGCCAATTCTTCTGCAATCTGTTGACTCGAGCTGTACGCGTTCCCCATGTGTAAGCCTGTCTCCTCACTACGAATCTATGGACTCGCTGCTAGGGGTGATACGAAATGTTGCTCCTCCTCGCTTTCCGCGAGGCACGACAGACAGTTCGTATCCGATGCGCTCCAGCACATCCCTAGAGATATAGAGCCCAAGGCCTCTTCCGTTTGGTTTGCGCGTAAAGCCAGCTTCAAAGATGGCTTCTGCGTCTCTGATTGATACACCAGGACCCGTATCTGAAACCAGCAATGCATCTCCTTCTACGTCTAACCACACTTCTCGTGGCTGGTCTTGATCAGAAAGCCAAAAGATGGCATTATCAACTAGATTAACAAAGACAGGGTAGAATGTCGAAGGATACCCCTTCCACACATGCCTGTTGAAAGCTGCAGTAGACCTTAATGCACATTGATGACGCGATAGGCGTGCGGCAAACAAATCTTCAAGGAATCCGCCGATATCCCCTCCTCTGATATCGACTTTGGTGCGGTTAGTACGTCGGCGCAAAGGAGTGAATAGTGTCAGGTAACCGTCTAGGTGCTCGAAATTGAGACTGATGCCTTCATAGACCGGCCGCAGGCGCTCGTTGACGTCTGTCCACGCTCGCAGAGTGCGTAAGTTGGACCTGATGCCATTAATCGTGGCTTGTAATTCGTGATTAATAATCTCCGTGGCTAGGCCCAATTGTGCTAGCTCTAGGTCAGTTTCAACTCGCTCTCGAAGTGCCAACACTTCATGTTCAGTAATTTTTGCGATATCTATAGGCGTTACTATCTCGCCAAGGGCGTCGGGTTCCGTGACAATGGATGTCAGTTGGTCCAAAACAGACTCCAGTTTCCCCAACTCTTGACTGCCCACTAGCTCAACGTGTTGTTCCACTTCGAGCCGTAGTTGCACTAGTTCGGCGTCGTCTAGATGGGTTAGGTCGCTTCTTTGTGCTTGGGTGAGTATCTCATCTAGTGAGCGCTCCAGACTACGAGTAACACGGTTCATCACAGTCTTCACCCGCCCGTTGACGTCGTCGAGAGCGTCCTGGGCTTGGTTCCTGAGCCTCCTCGCTCCGGTCCTCGTTGCAGTGATTGTCGCCTCTGCACTACGGTCAAACCTTCTCCTGTTGTCTATATGAATACCAGCACTCTGCGCAAAGTTGTTGACCTCTTCTGACACTCGTTGTGTAGCCGGGTGTAAGACTTCGGATTGTAGCCGGGCCATTTCAGCCCGATACGTGGCAAGATCTCGAAGGGTAGTTTGCGACAGCCCCACCCCACGCGGCTCTACGATTCGGTACTTGTCTCTGATGCGAGTGATTCCTTCGATAGCCGTCTGTTCCGCACGGATGATGGCATCGACCTTTTCGGACGTATTGGTGATGAGGCCGACCGCTTGAAGTGCTTTCGACAGGGAAGTGAAGACCGCGGCAATGTCGTTATCCAATTGGCCGGATGCGAAACGCTCAAACCCCTCTTCTATTTCGTTCTGCAATTTCCGACGTCTGACGGAAACCTGTGTTTCTCTTTGCTTCGCAATGCGGTCTCGGCGAGCTAACTCAGCTCTCGTGTCGGAGAACATTTCCCAATTCGGTCCAGTTTCCCGAAAGAATGAAGCTGCCATTTGAAGGAAGAAGTGTTCAAGTATGTCTCGGAATTGGCGATATGCATGGTTTTCCTGAAAGCCCTCGCGGCCAGCTTTTTCGACGAGATTCGGGTTCGATTCATGGCTGATGCTGATGACGCCAAAGATCCGCCGATAAGAGAAGAAGTAGTACGCAGCACTCTTGTTGCGCCGTTCTTCAATTCGCAGGAAGTCGTGGTCTTGGTTCCCATACGGAAGTACCCTGATCCCATCCCTATAGATGTAAATCCCGCCATAGCGGTTCAGTTTTTGGTTCAACTGGGCGAACCGCTCCGGCGTCAGTCGCGAATCGCGCTGGAGGCCCTGTGCGTACGCGAGATCAATCTTGAAAGGTCCACATTCAGTTGGCAGGCCTCGTGCCTTTGTCCAGGGAATAGTGTGTTCAACGGGGGTCTGTCCATATATCTGGACAGTGCCTTGGAACTGCCCGAATTCATCCACTCGTCCTTGAAAGACGTGGTCCGCTACTGCGAAATCTGCCGGAGTAAAGAACTCCTGTTCGCCAATCAGGTACTCTGTATTGCCGATTGCCCGATGGTCACGGAACTCAGCTTCAACCACAGGTGGCTGGTGGTTTGGGACCATCGTATTCGTGAACCCGATGAGCATCTTCGTTAGAGGCGGCGCTGTGTCCTTATCCTGCTGGTCAATGTCCAGAGCGAGGTTTTCGCTCACGGGTTGAATGTAAAAGTGAGTTCCATGCCCGAATTCGTTGCCTTCAATCTTCGGTAGTCGACTTGCCAGCCAAGCTGGGTCAGCTTGAAATGAGTTGAGTTCGTTCAGTATTTCATCAACCAATTGGTTGGGCACAACCCCCTGGAATCCAAGTACACTTGAACGGACTCTGAGAATGAGTTCCCTGACATCATCAATAGTTGGAAGATTTCCATCCTCGATAACCTTGGTTGCAATTTCGATTTCGTCAACGTTCACTCCGGGGAGCGCGAACACTGACCAGTTGACGAAAGCGACCAAGAGCGGTTGCGCCCGCCCGGGTCTATTCGCTTTCGTCACGATGAGACATTGTGGCCCTACTGCTGCCACAGCGAGTCGACCTATACCTTTCTCACCAAGGATGGCTCGCGCCGGCAGGCCGAGTTGGTTGGCCACGTTCCTAAGGCCGCCGTCGTCAACAATCTTACTTTCGGTGCCTAGCGCCAGCCACCTATCCTCGAATTCAACAGGCGTCATGCCAAGGCCGTCATCTCTGAGTACCAACAGGCTATCTTGACGGTACAGGTCTACTTCGACGTGATTCGCGTACGCGTCGTGCGCGTTTTTGAACAACTCGCTCAGAGCCGTTGGGATACCCGCGATTTGTTGCCGCCCGAGCATTTCAACGGTGCGCGCCCGTGTCTTGAAGCGAGCCACAATCTAGCTCCCGTTGTCCCGGAACAGGTGGGTTGTCTTCTGGATGGCTGTATCAGCTGGCATTTCTTACCGGCTCTGGTGCGACATGGGCAGCAAAGGCCTCGCCGAAGCGCTGTGCTAACAGCACCGGCACCGCGTTTCCTACTTGGCGTGCCGTGGAGTTGAGACTGCCGTGGAACACGAAATCCATCGGGAAAGTCTGGAGGGCTGCAGCTTCCCGGACGGACAGCGCACGATCCTGATCGGGATGCCCGTACCTGCCGTTCGAGTAGCTGATACAGCGGGTGGTAAGCGCTGGAGACGGCCGGTCCCACCTCAGCCTTCCATACACGTCGGAGAAGCCTGCGAAGTCGCGATGACAGTCGGGAAGCAGGGCTTTCGGCCAGTCTCGCCAGCTGCCTCCTTCCCGCGTTGCTCTAATCCGCGTCAGATTCAAGTCGGAGAGCGCTGCAGCCCGATGGTTTGGAATAGTCGGGTGCGTCTCCCCTGCAGCTAGCGGCTCATACGGGCCAATCCAGTCTCGAACAGTTGCGAACGCGTTCGGTCCGTGTGTGGGGCGGGGAAAGTGGACCGGGCCGATCCGACTGCCGATGAGCACTAGTCGTGTTCGGACCTGGGGGACTCCATACCTACCGCACTCAATCTCTTGTGCCTCGTAATCGTACCCAAGCGCTGTAAGCTCGGTGGTGAATGCTCTATAGGCGCCTGATGACACGCTGTGCTTCAGGCCAGGTACGTTCTCCAAGAAAACGAATTCAGGCTGATAATGACGGAGGAACCTCGTCAGCTCCAAGAGCAAGCTAAGACGCTCATCGGAAGGGGAAGGCGACCCACCGCGCTGCCGAGAGTACGGTTGGCAAGGAGCGCAGGCAGAGAAGAGCAAGGGTTCACGGGAAGTGGCCGACAGAAGAGGTTCAAGGGCTGTAGTAGGGATTGCCCTGATGTCATCGGCCCAAAAAGCTGCCCTAGGAAAGTTCGCCTGGTAGGTCATAGCCGCGTCGGGATCGTTGTCGATGCCAGCCAAGATGGTGAGTCCTGCTGCCTTGAGGCCACAACTGGTTCCTCCGCAACCTGAGAAGAAGTCCACTACTTTGATTGCCACGTCCAACCTTGGCCCAACAAGCAGTGACCGGACCCTTAGGGTGCAGTTGGGCCAACGAGTATCTTACAGAATTCGGCCTGAAACAAGCGCCTGCGCATACGGGTAGCGTCGCAGTTTCAGCGTTGAGAGGGTAGCCCCCTGTCCGACCTAGAGAGGATAGAGGTTCCCCCGGACGGGACGGCATGTAGTCACTCCCCCGAGTTGATTATCCATAGAATAACTGCGCTGGCGACCATGCCGCCTATGGCGGCCTCTCCGAGGGAGATGTCCAGCCCGACCCACTCGGCGATCAGCAGCAGGCCTATAAGCAGAAGGGACGAGAACACGACCCACAGTATCAGTATCTTCATGGCCCGTCTGCCTCCTTCTCAGTTCAGGGATTGGTGGTCGACCAGATCCCAGCCGAGCATCAGCCGTCCACCAGAGGCAGGGCGCGAGCCTCCGGGCTGATCTCCCTCTCCTCCCCAACGCTGACGGCTATGGCGACTATCAGGACGACCAGCAGGCCGATTCGGGAGCGCATTAGCACCTCGCTGGTCGAGCGGCACGACCTTACGCTGCGGATGGGGATGCGCCGCTACGCCCGCCGGACGAACGCGCACTCGAAGCAGCTCGAGGCCCACCGCCACGTGCTGGCGGCCGTTATGGTCCACTACAACTTCTGTCGGGTACACCCGGCGCTCGGTACGACCCCGGCTGTGGCGGCGGGGCTGGCCTCGCGACCCTGGCCGACCTCCCGCGCGTCTACTGGATCCGGGAGATTTCAGAGCAGATGGTCGAGGCGATGAGTCCAGCACCGGTCTAGACTTCGGCCAGAGAGCGCAGGATTTCCGCGTTGGCTTCTTCCGGGGAGACGTGCTCCCAGAACCGCAGCACTCGCCAACCGGCTTCTCGAAGTCCGCGGTCAGTCACTCTATCCCTGTCCACGTTCCGACTAAGCTTAGGAATCCAGTAAGCCTGATTGGACTTGGGGACCGTCCCGTGCTCGGGACAGCAGTGCCAGAAGCAACCGTCGACGAACACGGCTACCCGCCTCCGAATGAAGGCGATGTCACAATGGACTGCTTTGCCATCAGACCGACGGATCGCATAGTCCTTCCTGAACCGAAGCCCACTTCGGTGCAGGAGCGAGCGGAGCGTCACCTCAGGTCTTGTGTCCGAGCGGCGATTGGCACGCATCGTCTTCGTTGCGGAAGGGCTTGTAGGCGCCGGATACGGGAGGTTCTTCACTGCTGCTCCGTGGCCAAGGCGGTATCCGTGATGTCGAAGCAGATACACGTAGCTGACAGTCTCCCTGATTCATCCTTTCCGTCGTCGGCGTTCTGGATAAGCTCATGGGCCAAGGTCGATATCCCGGCTAGGTCTCCTAGTTGCAGGGACAGGAAGCCAAGGAAGTTGACGCCTTGGGAGAGGTAAGTGGGCTGCTGGGTCATATCATCAGGACGCTCCGTTGCAGGGTGGTTAGCTATAGTTCAGTCTGCGCTCACCGGGGGCAGCGAGTAGGCGCCTATCTAAAGTCGGCTGCCCAGACGTGGCGCGTTGCTGTCCTTCGATCCCAAGCGTATGAGAGCTTCGATGAGCCATTGGCATGGACTCGCTCCGGGCCACCATTGCCACGCGGTACCTGGACGTCCCCCTATCCATTGATAGTCCAGTAAGAGGATACTTTCAATCTCTTTCACTCCACGGCCCAGGCCTCAGACAGGACCTCCGCTTGTTCAAGGATGGTGCGTGTCGCCTGCTCCTGCTTGTCGGGCGGGTAGCCGTGTTTGCGTAGGATGCGGCGGACCAACCGGCGTAGGTTGGCGCGGACGTTCTCCCGCAGCATCCAGTCGATCTTGACGTTGCCGCGCACCGCATCGACCAATTCGCGGGCGATGTCGCGCAGCGTCTCGTCGCCGAGCACCTGGACGGCGCTGTCGTTGACGCCCAGCGCGTCGTAGAAGGCCAGTTCGTCGTCTGAGAGGCCGAGGTCCTCCCCGCGCGCGTCAGCTTCCCGCATCTCCTTCGCCAGCTGGATGAGCTCCTCGATGACCTGCGCGGCCTCGATGGCCCGGTTCCGGTAGCGCCGGAGGGCCTGCTCCAGCATCTCGCTGAAGTAGCGCGCCTGGACGACGTTCTTGCGGCTGCGGACCGAGAGTTCGCCCTTGAGCAGCTTCTGCAGCAGTTCGACCGCAACGTTGCGGTGCGGCAGGTGCTGTACCTCCGCGAGGAACTCGTCGGAGAGCACGGCGATATCCGGTTTGTCCAGGCCCGCGGCCGCGAAGACGTCCAGCACGCCCTCGGACGCCACGGCGCGCGAGATGATCTGGCGTACCGCGAGGTCCAGGTCTTCCTCTGGACGCGCCTCTCCTTCGGTGTGCTTGGACATCGCCGCGCGCACCGTCTGGAAGAACGCCACGTGGTCCCTGATGCGCGTTGTCTCCTCGTGCGGGACGGCGAGCGCGAATGCCTGGGAGAGCTCCCGCACGGCGGCCATGTACCGTTCCTTGCCCTGGGTCTGGGGGAGGATGTGCTCCTGCGCGGCGGGCAGCAGCGCAAGTTTCTCCTGCGGCGTTCCCGATAGCCATTTCGTGTAGTCGAACCCGTGGAAGAGGTCGCGGCAGACCTCGTACTTCTCCAGCATCACGGCCACGGCCTCACTCTGATCGAGAGTGGTCTCTCCCTTACCCCCGCTCTCCGTATAGACGTTGACGGCCTGCTTCAACTCCTGGGCCAGGCCCAGGTAGTCCACGATGAGGCCGCCGGGCTTGTCGCGAAAGACGCGGTTCACACGGGCGATGGCCTGCATCAGTCCGTGGCCGCGCATCGGCTTGTCCACGTACATTGTGTGCAGGCTCGGCGCGTCGAAGCCGGTGAGCCACATGTCGCGCACCAGCACGACCCGGAGCGAGTCCGCGTCGTCGCGGAAGCGGTTGGCCAGCGCCTCGCGGCGGGGTTTGTTGCGGATGTGCTGCTGCCAATCCGGCGGGTCGGACGCGGAGCCGGCCATCACCACCTTGATCTCACCGTGAGCGTCATCGTCGCTGTGCCACTCGGGGCGCAGGCGCACGAGCTCCCGGTAGAGGTCGACGCAGATGCGGCGGCTCATGCAGACGATCATCGCCTTGCCGTCGAGCGCTTCAAGGCGCTGGTCGAAGTGCCACAGGATGTCCTCCGCGATCATCCTGACGCGCTTCTCCGCGCCGACGACCGCCTCCAACTGCGCCCACTTCGTCTTGAGGCGCTCCTTCCGCTCGATCTCCTCGCCCTCCGTTGCCTCCTCGAAGTTCGGGTCTATGGTGGGCTTCTCGGCCTCGTCGAGGGCGAGTTGGGCTAGGCGGCTCTCGTAGTAGATGGGGACCGTGGCCCCGTCCTGCACCGAGCGCCGGATGTCGTAGATGCTGATGTAGTCGCCGAAGACGGCGCGGGTGTTGGCGTCCTGCAACTCGACGGGCGTGCCGGTGAAGCCGATGAACGACGCGTTGGGGAGCGCGTCGCGCATGTGGCGGGCGAAGCCGTCCACGAAGTCGTACTGGCTGCGGTGCGCCTCATCGGCGATGACGACGATGTTGCGCCGTTGGGAGAGCGTGGGGTGCGTGTCCCCCTTCTCCTCCGGGAAGAACTTCTGGATGGTGGTGAAGACGACGCCTCCGGACTCGACCGACAGTTTGCCGCGCAGGTCGGCGCGGCTGTCCGCCTGGGTGGGCGGCTGGCGCAGGAGGTCGTGGCAGCGGGAGAACGTGGTGAAGAGCTGGTCGTCGAGGTCGTTGCGGTCGGTCAGCACGACGATGGTGGGGTTCTCCATGGCGGGCTCGCGGATGACGGTCCCCGCGTAGAAGGCCATCGTCAGGCTCTTGCCGGAGCCCTGCGTGTGCCAGACGACGCCGATGCGGCGGTCGCCCGGCGCGCCGCCCTTCATCCTGCCGGACATATAGGCGCCCTGCTTGTCGGCGAATGCCTGCGCTTCGGCCTGCAACTGGACGGCGCGGAGCGTCTCGGCAACCGCGAACTGCACCGCGTGGAACTGGTGATAGCCGGCCATCTTCTTGACCAGCGCGCCGCTGCCGTCATCCTCGAACACGATGAAGTCGCGGATGAGCCGGAGGAAGCGTTGCGGCAGGCAAACGCCCTCCACGAGCACCTGCAACTCCAACATGCCGAGGTCCGCCAGCGACTCGCCAGAGACGGTGCGCCACGGCTTGAACCACTCCTTCCCAGCGGTCAGCGTTCCGACGCGGGCCTCCAGTCCGTCCGAGACCACGAGCAGCTCGTTGCAGGCAAAGAGCGACGGCAGTTCCGCCTTGTAGGTCTGCAACTGCTGCCAAGCCGTCCAGATCGTGGCGTCCTCGTCTGCCGGATTCTTCAGCTCGATAACGCCCAGGGGGAGACCGTTGACGAAGAGAACGACGTCGGCGCGGCGCTTGTTCTTGTTCTCGGTGACGGTGAACTGGTTGACCGCGAGCCAGTCGTTGGCATCGTGGTCCTCGAAATCAACGACCTGCGCCTGCGCGCCGCGAATAGCGCCGCCGTCCGCGCGGTGCTCCACGGTGACTCCATCTACGAGCATCCGGTGGAAAGCCCGGTTCCTCGTTTCCGTTCCCGCGCCCTCTGGGCGGGTCAGCCTGCGAAAGGCGTCTTCCAGCGCCTCAACTGGCAGGTCCGGGTTGAGCCGCGCGAGCGCGTCCCGCAGCCGCTGCGCCAGCACGACCTCGCTGTAGTCCGCGCGCTCCGAGGCACCGCCGCCCGGTGCGATGTCCGGGCCGTTGGCGGTCTGCCAACCGAGGCTGCGCAGCCAGTCGAGGGCTGACTCTTCAACGGCTGCCTCGGTGAGGGTGGTCACGGCGCCCAGTATAGCACCGCCCCCCGCTTGCCCCGGCCTTGGGACGCCTACCGCAGCCAGTCCGGGAGGCCGCACATCGCGTAATAGATACTTGCCGCGAGCGCCAGCGCGTGAATCGCGAGAAACACCAGCGGCATCCATCTCTCGACGTGCGTCGTGGGCCAGTAGGCCTTCCCGCGCCCTTCCTCTAGCAGCTGCCATTCGTACGCGTACAGCGCGGCGGGCAGGCGCTCCTCCAACTCGTGGATAATCTTGAATTTCGCCGTGTTCAGGTCGCGGAACGATTTGATGATGAAGTACGACAACAGCGAGAGCGCGATGCCAGCAAGGGCAATGGGTACGGCGAAGATCGTCTGCTCCGTGAGCGAGGATTGCAGGCCGTAGGCGGCGATGAGCGCGGCGTTGACGGTCAGCAGGTAGCGGACCGACGCCACGCGGCGCTCGCTCACGTTGTCGGCGGACTGCACGTACACCTTGTACTGCTCCAGCAGGCGCCCCTCGAACGACCCGTCACCGGGACCGTCGGTCTGGCGGATCAACGGTCTGCGGGGCTTATCAGTCATGCCTGTCTCGGATCAGCAAGAAGTTTTTGGAGGGTCGGCCATGTCCACGGGTGCATCTTCTTGCGCTTCGGGGCCGACTTCGGGCGTGTACAGGTCTTCCTTCTGCGGCCTTTCAGCAGGAAGTAGGGCTTCTTCAACTGCTGAATCATGGTGACCTCCGCCTCCACGCCCTCTGCATCGTGCGTGTGCTCTCCGCAGATGACGATGGTAAGATCGACTTTGCAAATGCGGTCGAGAACGTCTTTCTTCCACGCTTCGTCTATCGGTCGCTTTACTGACCAATCGGTGATGTTGAATGGCGACTCAAGGTCCTCGGCTTGCGCAACCAGGGTGCCCCGCAAATCGTTGTCGTTGTCGTAATCGAAGCTGATGAACACGCTCTTCTTATTCATAGAATTCTCCCTGTAGGCATATGCAAGGCTAGTACCATGCATGAGGCGTGAGTTGCGAGGTCCGTGTATACGAGCGACGCTTGGGTGGTTTGCTAGTCAATGCTTGCCACGCTTCTTTCGCCACGACCGTCCCTCCAATCACAATTCCAGCCAGAAGCAATGCATTGCCAAGGGGCATTGGATCGGTTTCAAGAGGTGCGCCCGGCTTGCTCAAGATTGCTTCCAGATTCTCCCATGTCCAATCCAGTATCCGGTCTTCAGGTAGCGCCGACTTGGGAAGTTTACAGGTCTTGTCCTTCCTGCCCTTGAGGAAATATACCGGCTTGCCCTCCTCATGGGCTATCCGCACCTCGGCCGAAACCCCGGTGGCGGTATCCGTGTGCTCGCCGCAGATGGCCAAGACTACATCCACGCTGCGGATGCGCGGACGCGCTTTTCCTTCCAGTCGCCGGACATAGCCTCTTTCACCGACCAGTTGACCAGCGTGAAAGGCGTCCTGGGATTCCGCGCCTGTCCTACGAACAGGTCGCGTAGCTCCGAGTCGTGATCAAAATCGAAACTGACGAACACTCGCGGCATTGCCATCTCTTGCACCTCTTGACAACCGTCCTTATCTGCCGCAAGTATAGCACATGCGTTCTGATGCGGCACAAGGTTAAGACGTTATACGCCCGGAGCGTCACCAACCACCTCTCCCACCTTCACCTCCCCCGATACCAACCTCGGTAGCAGCGCGTCCCGTTGCACGGCCAGCGTACGCGACTCGAGTTCATTGCGAACGATGCGTTGGTGAAGCACCTGCGCATGCCTGTTGAATTCCCCCAAGGCCCCGCTATCCGGCAAGACGAACAGAATCTTGCGGAAGTTGCCTTTGCTGATCTCCAAGAACGTAGATCCATTGGCGTAGTTCACAATCTCTTCGTGAAACACTTCGCTCCAATGCAGCAGGAATTGGCTTGAGATTCCCTCTTTCGGCGGCATGGCGATGAACCCTTGGTTGATAGCCACAGGAACCTCAGTCACGGCGAGATAGCCAATGGGTGCCCGCGAGGAAAGAAGCAAGGTGCCCGGTGGCAGGAGGCCGGAGCCTATCTGTCGCAGTCCAGCGTCAGTAATCTTCCTCTCGGTTTCCAAGAGTACCGGTGTAGACAGGGCCGAGAGGTCCTTGGGCGTCGCCCAGCAATGCGTGCCGTCTTCCCAATATTCGGCCACCTTGGTGCTGGGCGTAGTGCCCCCTACGACGTCAACTACTTCCTCTAGCTGCTTCACCTCCCAACCCTCTGGTATCTCCCCCAAATCCGACGGCACGCGGCGCTCAGGGAAGAGCGCCGCGACCTCCGGTGGCAGGCCAGGGTCGCGGCCCTCCATCTTGGCGCGGACAGGGTCGAAGTCCACGAACCACGACCTGAACAGCGCTCGCGCCATCGCCTCCAGTGTCTCGTTCATGCGGCGGTTCAGCTCGATCTTGTCGTCGAGCGTCCTCAGGACGTGGGCTATGGCTCGCTGCTCGGGAAGAGGCGGAAGAGGAACTTCGACAAGGCCGATGTCAGACTTCCGCAGCCCAAATCTCGTTATTCCGTTAGCGTAAGAATGGAATTGCTCTTGGGCTTCATCGGCTCTCAACGCGTAGAACAGATAGGCCCCATCCACTACCGATGTCTGCGGCCGCAGGATTGCCAAGTGGTAACCACAGACCAGATTAGGAATACCTTCTCGAACTAATGCCGGTACGCCGATGTCATCATGTTTCTCAGAATCTTTTGTGATGACAACATCTCCTGCGGCCAGTGAACACCTTGCAATCTCTCGCTCAGTAGCGGTTGCCGGCATGAACTCCATGTCCGCCTGAATGAAACTGTTGCTGTATACATCCATGTAGTTGCAGAGTTGCACTGCTTGCTCATTGGGCTTTGACTTCTTGTCCACGCCGCTGAGATGGAGGTCAATCAGGTCACCCAGAGCAACTCTGCGCCACTGATTTTGGTTTCCGGTGCGAGACGCAACATCTGTGAAGACGTCGGCGGTTGGGGAGGCGGCCGAACGGATCTGATGCTCGGCTTCGTCTCCATCTAAGGGCAGAGGCACCTGCTGGGACTCTACTATCTGCCGGAAGGACTCTCCAATCCGGTTCAGATCCACCACGTCAACCGTGTAAGGCAGGGTTGAGTCCTCGAAGGCGTCTCTCAGTGCTCCCAGCACATGGTGACTGAGATTACCTTCACCCTCTATGGCTAGGTCCAGGTCTGAAGAGTCTTTGGTAGTCCAGTTGGCGCGGCTGCCGAACACCCACACCTTGACGCCCACGGGCAGATGTTCGCGCAGGATGCCCTGAACGATTTCGAGGTGGTCGGGTCTGACGTCCACCGGGCTAGTCAAGGGACTCGTTCCTCTCATGCAATCGATCTAAGAGATAGCGGGCCTCTCGAAGGAATTCCGGGACGCTTTCGAATACCTCCTGCGCCTTCTCTTCGTTGTAGGCATGGCTGGTCGTGCCGCGGTTCCTGCGAAACTCGAGCCACTCCCTGAGTTCGGACCTGAGGAGAGCCTGGCTATAGGCTTCACGAATAACGTCGTTGAAGACGAGTTGGTCGATTTCTGCCGGATTGGCCGAGACAAGCTCCAGATAGCGCCTCAGCATCCTGAAAGAGAGCTCATACGTGAACTCGAACGCCTGGATGACGGCAGCCCTCAGATGCCTCTTCAGGTGAGGGTGGTCCGATGCCAGGTCCGAGTTGTAGATATCCAGCGCCTCTTCCAACTGGGCAACGGCGTTCTCCAAGGGTGTCAAATCGAGCTTCATAGACTTCCCCTACCTCCCAAACCCCAGCCGCGAGAGATTCGCTTCGATCTCCGCATCCAGCCGGTGCGCCTCAGCCTGCTGCTCCCGCCACTTGGCCGAGAGTTGGGCCATCTTCTCTTCGAAGGGTTCGCCGTCTTGCTCCTGCGGTGCCGCGCCGACGTAACGGCCGGGGGTGAGGACATGACCGTGTTTGCGAATCTCTTCCAGTTTCGCGCTCTTGCAGAAACCAGGGACGTCCTCGTACCCGTCCATGCTCCCGCGCCAAGCGTGATAGGCGTCGGCGACGAAAGATATGTCGTCTGGAGACAGGTCGCGGCGCGTACGGTCGAGCATGTGGCCCAGCTTACGTGCGTCGATGAAGAGCGTTTCGTCCCGGTGCTCGCGGTGTTCCCCATTGAGGCGTCCTTTCGATAGGAACCAGAGGCAAGCAGGTATCTGGGTGGATCGAAAGAGTTGGCCGGGAAGCGCGATGATGCAGTCCACGAGGCCGGCTTCAATGATGTTCTTGCGTATCTCACCCTCGCCGGACTGGTTCGACGACATGGAGCCGTTGGCTAGGACGAAACCCGCGATGCCTCGTGGCGCAAGGTGGTGGAGGAAGTGCTGTACCCAGGCGAAGTTGGCATTGCCCGCTGGGGGGACGCCGTACTCCCATCGCTTGTCATCTCTGAGCCGTTCACCGCCCCAGTCGGAGACGTTGAAGGGCGGATTGGCGAGGATATAGTCCGCCCGCAGGTCGGGATGGCGGTCGTTGTGAAAGCTGTCGCCGTGCTCGATACGGCCTTCAATGCCCCGGATCGCAAGGTTCATCCTTGCCATGCGCCACGTCGTGTAGTTGGACTCCTGGCCGAATATGGAGACATCCCCCTTTGCTTTGCCGCCATTGCCGTTGCCGCTGGCGTGGGCGCGTATGAAATCCACCGACTGGACGAACATGCCGGAGGAGCCGCAGCAGGGATCGTAGACTCGGCCTTGGTAGGGCTCCAGCATCTCCACCAAGAGGCGTACGACGCTGCGCGGAGTGTAGAACTCGCCGCCCTTCCTGCCCTCGGCCAGGGCAAACTGCTCTAGGAAGTACTCGTAGACGCTGCCCAGCACATCAGTGGCCCGGGCCTCGGCGCCGCCAACTTTGATGTTGCTCACCATGTCGACGACCTGCCCCAACCGAGTCTTGTCCAGGGCAGGCCGGGCGTAGTCCTTGGGGAGCACGTCTTTGAGCACAGGGTTGTCACGTTCGATGGCAATCATGGCGCCATCGACCAATGTGCCGATGGTGGGCTGGCGGGTCTGGTTCTTGAGATACTGCCAGCGGGCCTCGGGTGGGACCCAGAAGATATTCTCAGCGATGTACTCGTCCCGATCCTCGGCGGCGTCTTCACCCCATTCGGCGAGCACCTCAGCGTGGCGTTCTTCGAAGGCGTCGGAGATGTACTTGAGGAACACCAAGCCGAGGACGACGTGCTTGTATTCGGCGGCGTCCATACTGCCCCGCAGGGCGTCGGCCATACGCCAGTACTTGGCCCCGTCTTTGGTGACCGCACCATTGCCGTCGGTGTCCGTCTTCGGTTGGCGTGCTGTAGCCATCCTGCGTAGCTCCCTCTTTGGTCCTACCTAGGTGCCTCTCCTCAGTGAACACACCTCTCCGGCCTCGAGCTTGCCCGCCCCGTCAGGCGCGACGCGCTCGATGTAGCCGACGTACTTCTGCAGCAACGCCGCGCGCCTGCCGGTCGCGCTCCTCGCGCGGGCCTCGCCGATCGGGAGCGTACTGAATTCGGGCATAGGTGTCACCTCCATCGCAGGCGGACGCGTCCTGCAGCCGTCCTCTTGCCGGAAACCATATCACCACAGGTTCGGTCAGGGTCATCGTTCCCAAGAGCGGCCCGGCCACCCATCCGGTCGCCCGAAAGGGAGGCTGTCTGGGGCCAATTCCAGCAGAACAGGCAGCAACTCACCGTTTCCTTATCGAACTGAAGACTGACCTTACCCGTACCTTATTCACAAATGTTTTAGACTGTCGGACCGGGTGCCGGAGCGGATCCATGGCCTCCGCATTGGCTGCTTTGGTCTGGAGCACCGCCCCCCGGTGGCTCGGCCGGTCGCTGGTGTGCCGGGCGCGGCGGCTCCAGGGCGTAGCCGGTTGGCGTGACTCTCTTCAATTCCAGCCAACCTGCCCGGAGGGCAACCCCGATTCGCCGCGCGTTGGAGGTTACGCCGAGATGAGCCGCAGGGTGAGCGTTGGACAGCCCTTGGACCTGGCACTGAGCCTGGAGATGGGTCAGGCCTTCCGGTGGCGCAGGGTGAGGGACGAACATGTCCACGTGCGGAAGTGGGGCAGCACCTCGCCTCCTTGGCGAGGAAACGCAGGAGGCTGGTACTCCGGCGTGCTGGGGGAATACCTGGTGCACCTCCGGCAGACCGACGAGGGGCTTGAGTACCGCGTCGGCGACGAATACGGCGAGCGCCACGATGTCGACCTGGACAAGCAGATGTGTGACTACTTCCGGCTGGACGACGACATTGGCGACATATACAGCCAATTGGGGCGGCACCGGGCCGTCGCCCAAGCCGTTGAACGGTACCCGGGGTTGCGACTGCTCCGCCAGGAGCCGTGGGAATGCATGGTGGCCTACCTGTGCTCCGGGACCAACAGCATCCGCGGCATCAGGGAATGCGTCGAGAGGATCGCCCAACTGAGCCGCCGCAGGGTCCGACTGGACGACGATGAGCGACACGTCCTTCCCGGACCCGTTCAGATTGCCGAACAGGGGGAGAAGGCCCTGACGGACCTGGGGTTGGGCCTGTCGTCAAGGCCCCGCAACATCTTCCTGATGGCCACTCGCCTCTCCCGCGGTCCGCTGCTGCTGGAGCTGGAGGAAGCCGGCGATATGCCAGGGGATGAGGCGGTGAAGCTCCTGGACAGCTACTCGGGCATCGGCCCGAAGATCGCCAGCTGCGTTGCGCTCATGTCCCTGGACAAGCTGGACGCCTTCCCGGTCGACCGCTGGGTGCGGCGGGCCCTGAAACACTGCGATCTGTCGGCGATGTCGCCAAAGCTGAAAGAGAGGGTACGCAACTCCCGCACCATGACCGAAGAACAGCAGTACTCAGTGGCCGAGTGGGCCAGGGGAAACTTCGGACAGTACGCGGGTTACGCCAACCAGTACCTGTTCCACTGGGTCGAGCCGCACAAGGAGATGGTTGCCCGCAACGGGGTCTGTCGCATCTGCGGCACAGGCCCACCAGACTCTACGACGCGCACAGCGTCTAACTCTCGGGCAGAATGAGTGGCAGACCCCGCCCGCTAGGAGTCTGTCCGCGTAATGCGGAAGGGGCTTTTGCTCGATAGGCGCATGCAGCGGTGAGCCCAGCCGCTCTCAACAGGTTGGAGAGTGCGCCCACACGGCCTGCCCTCCGGGCGCGGATAGATGGCCCGGA
>JAPOOH010000052.1 GCA_026713505.1 Chloroflexota bacterium
AGCTCGTATTGCACGTACTGGCGGTCGCCGTCGCCCTGGTAACCGATGACAATGGAGCTCTGCGTAGAGCCGTGGGCGAGCGTGGGCTGTCCGGCGGCCTTCGCGACCGCGGTCATGATGACGCTCTCTGCGATGGCCATCGTCTTGGAGTAGAAGCCGACGGGGCCGGGGAACTCCGGCGAGATGATGCTGCCCTTGCGGAAGCGGCACTCGATCGCGTTCGCCAGCCCGTGGTTGATGGGGAGGTAAGGGTCGGTCATGCAGATGACGCCGTTGTACACGAGGCCACGGATGAACGGCTCGCGTACGTTGATGGGGGCTGCGGCCTGATCACCGGTGGCGGTGAAGTCCACGATGAGGCGGTCGCCCTCCTTGATGGCGGCGGCATGGAGGCGGATGGGCTTGCCGGGGTTGGAGGGGTCGTCCACCCAGGTCTCGGACTCGCTTACTCCGTCCTTCCAGCGGGAGATGTAGTCTCGCGCCTGCTGTTCCGTGCGCTCGCCGAGGTCGTCGAACATCTGGAGGAGGGTCTCCTTGCCGTACGTGCGCAAGGCATCCTTCACTCGCTCCTCGCCGATGGTGAAGCAGACCCCGGCCTTGGCGGAGAGGTCGCCGATCATCATGTCCGGCACGCGGCTGTTCGCGCGCACGAAAGAGGCCGTGTCCTGCACGAGTTCGTAGTTGCGCATGTAGCGCACCGGCATGATCTGCAGGCCCTCGCCGAAGATGTCACGGGACGTGGCGTTGCGGCTGCCCGCCGAAACACCGCCGATGTCCGGCGTGTGCCCCATGCTTGCGGCGAAGCCGAGGACCTCGTTCTCGTGGAAGATCGGCGTCATGATGACCATGTCGTTGGCGTGGGGGCACCCGCTGTAGTAGGGGTGGTTCGCAAGGAAGGCGTCGCCTTCGGCCATGTCGTCCAATCTGTAGAACTGCAACAGCCCCTTGATCGACTCGGGGTAGGCGGCCATGTGCCCGGGGTGGAACGACTGGCCGACCAGCCGCCCCTGCTTGTCCAGCACGCCACAACTGAAGTCGTGCGACTCGCGGACGATGGTGGAGTAGCCGGTGCGGAACACTGCCTTCTCCATCTCGCGGACGATGCCGTCCAACCTTGCCCGAAGCACTTCGTAAGTGATGGGGTCAACGCGTGCCATGGCCGTACCTCCTAGGTCACGTCGATGATGATGTTCAGGTAGTCGTCCACCAGGGCACGCTGGCCGGGGTAGACGACCGTGGTCGAGTCCAGTTGGTCGACGATGGCGGGGCCGTCAAAGCGATGGCTGGGAGCCAGAAGCCCGCGGTCGTAGACGGGGCAGGAGATCATGCCCTGTGCGCTGTCGAAGCAGACGTTGCGCGCCCCCACCCGCGCTACGCGGGAGTCCGTGTCGGCGTGCGCCTGGCGTTTCAGCGTCGCCTTAGGGACGACGGCAGAGGCGCGCAGCCGGTAGTTCACGGCTTCCGCCTCCTCGTCCGGCGCGGCGTGGCCGAACATCTGCTCGTGCATCTCGTCGAACCGCGCCCGGGCGGCGGCCACGTCCTGCTGCGAGACCTCGCTCTCCGAGCCAAGCGGTATTGTGAGCTCGTAGCCCTGGCCGAGGTAGCGGACGTCCACCGCGAACTCCAGTCGCAGTTGGTCCAGCGAGTAACCCTCTGACGTGAACTCGTGCTCCGCCTGAGCGCGAAGGTCCCTCATGAGCGTTGTCAGCTCACCAGCGTCCAACTCGGACATGAGGCGCAGGCGGGAGCGGACGTAGTCGTGACGGGGGTCGGCCATGAGCAGGCCGAGCGCCGAGGTGACACCGGGCGCGGGCGGCACGATGACCTTCGCCATCTTGAGGTCTGCCGCGAGCCGGCCAGCCGGCACCGGCCCCGCTCCGCCGAAGGCAACTAGGACGAAGTCGCGAAGGTCGTAGCCCTGCTCCGTGGAGACCGCACGGATGCCCTCTTCCATCTTGGCGTTGATGATGCGGATGATGCCCTCCGCAGTCTCCAGGGTGCCGAGCCCAAGCCGTCCGGCCATCTCCGCGATGGCGCGCTCCGCTCCGTCGCGGTCAAGGCTCACCCGCCCTGCGAGCTTCGACTCCGGATTCAGGAACCCGAGCACGAGGTTCGCGTCGGTGACGGTCGGTTGCAAGCCGCCCTTGCCGTAGGCCACGGGGCCGGGGTCCGCGCCTGCGCTCTCCGGACCGACGCGCAACCCGCCGCCGGACTCGACCATCGCCATGGTGCCGCCACCCGCGCCGATGGTGTTGATCATGAGCATCGGCACCGCGAGCTCCCAGTCCCCGATGCGCCCGCTCG
>JAPOOH010000053.1 GCA_026713505.1 Chloroflexota bacterium
GAGCTCCCAGTCCCCGATGCGCCCGCTCGTCGTCTCGAGAACACGTCCCTGCTGGCCAAGCGCGATGTCCGTGCTCGTGCCGCCCATATCCAGCGAGACAAGGTTGTCGAAGCCCGCAGTGGCCGCGACGGCCATCGCGGCCATCGCTCCCGCGCAGGGGCCGGAGAGCACGGTGGTGACCGGGGTTACACTGCCGATGCGGGCGACTCCGCCGTTGCTCTGCATCACGTACAGGGCGTCGCTCGTCACCTTTTCGGCCCGCACGCGCTCCTCAAGCGTGGCGAGGTAGGTGCCCATCTTCGGCGAGATGTAGGCGTTCGCGACCGTCGTGCTGAGGCGGGGGAACTCCCGCATCTGCGGCAGCACCTTCGAGGAGAGCGACACGGTCGTCCCGGGCAGTTCGCGATCGATGATCTCGGCGATGCGCTCCTCGTGCGCCGGGTTCAGGAAGGAGAAGAGGAGCACAACGGCGATGGACTCAACGCCGCGCCGTCCGAGCGAACGCACCGCCTCCACGGCGGCTTCCTCGTCCAGCGGGACGACGGCCTCCCCCAAGTAGTTCACGCGCTCCTTCGCCTCGCGCCGGTAGCGCGGTTGCACGGGAGGCTTCTTTTCCACGTAGACGCTGGTCGCACGTGACGAGTCCTCGCTGGGCGCGAGGTGCCAGACGTCGTTGATGGCGCCGAACCCCTCGGTGACGAAGAGCCCCACGTGAGCACCCGCTCCGGTGAGCAGCGCGTTCGTGCCAACCGTGGTGCCGTGGGAGAGCGAAAGCACATCCGCGGGGGCAATGCCGTTGGCGAACGTCTCGCGGATGCCATCGATGATGGCCCTGCCGGGTTCATCCGGCGTCGAGGGGAGTTTGAGGACGGCGAGCGCCCCGGTGTCCTGGTCCAGGACGACCATGTCCGTAAAGGTGCCGCCCGTGTCTACTGCGATTGCCTTCATGCTGTTCCTGGGTGAGCGGGGATGAGCGTAGGGAGACTATCACAGCCCACAGGCGGCGACGACTCGTGCGCTAGACTGCGCTCATGCCGGTCTGTGCTGCGGTTGCAATCTCCATCGTTGCGGGGTATGCGCTCGGCTCGCTGCCCTGGGCGTACGTGGCTGCCCGGCGGAGGGGCATCGCTATCGGCGAGGTCGACACGCGGATCGCAGGGACGGCAAATGTCTTCCGGCAGGTGGGGCCTGCGTGGGGCGTGCTGGTGTTTCTCGGCGACGCGGGGAAGGGAGCGGGGGCTGTCGTCCTGGCGAACGCCATCGGCGCCGAGGGAGCGCTCGCACTCCCTGCGCTCGCGGCAGCCATAGCGGGGCACAACTGGCCCCTGCTCGGGCTGTCGCAACTGCCGGGTGGAGTCGGGCTCGCGACGCTGTCAGGCGGGTGCTTCGGAGCAGCCTGGCTGATCGCTCTACCGTCGACGGCGCTCGGCGTGGCAATGATCTTCGTATTGCGGAACACTGGTGTCGGAGCGGGGTTCGGACTCGCGCTCTACGCCGTCCTGGGCGTCGTTACCGGGTTGGACCCGTGGGTTATGAGCGGACTAGCTTCGCTGGGCGTGCTGGTCGTAGTGTGGGCGAAGGTACGGCGGTAGGGCTGGAACGAACGCTTACCAGAAAGTCGACTCCTCCGCGCGAGCTTTGTCGGGCGTTGCGTAGCTGATCCCAACGTCGTCGTATGCGGATGCCCCCAACAGACCGGTGAAATCGTTCGACGTCATCGCGGCGGCGCGCTTCGGGAAGAGCTTGCCCATCAGCCGTTTGTACCGCACGTCCATGCGGAACAGGGGGAGCACGCCCATGGTCTGATGCCTGGGGTATCTCAGGGCGCGCGCCATCTCTTTCCCGATCAGAGCGCCCGACACCTGGTAGACGTACTTCGCCAGCCCGCGCCGTTGTGTGGGATCCGACTGCCCGATCACCAGCGGGGCCGCATTGACGAGCGCATTCGCCATGACGACCGATTCGAGACCAGGAGGAGGCTCGCACATGAGCCCGACCCTGAACAACTCGAGAGCGTCCTGCTCATCCTCCAAGAGGATGGTGTCCGGGATGCCCATGAGGTATCCGGAGTATCGCCACACCTGCATGAAGCTCGCTCGCTCTTCGTCACTGAACCGGGCGCCCAGCCTCATGGCGTGGTACAACAGCCGCGCCGAGAAGGCGCTGAGCGCCCACCCACAATGCGCGGCGCTGACCGGCACACCCCAGGCGTCATGCTCCCATTCTCGCGACAGGTTGAACAGACGGCGGACCTGTGCATGCACCAACCGGATGCGGACCGAGAGCTTGAAGCCGTCGCCCTGCCTGTCCAGACCGCCTGGCAGGAATATCTCCAGCATATGCCGGTTGTTCTGCTTCAGCCGCCTGACGCCCTGATCCCGGATCCGACCGGTCAGGAAGAACGACTTGCTGATGTTCGTGGCGACCCCTTCCACGAGCACCCCACCGACCATCGCTCCCAGGATCAGCGGCGAGTTCCGGTGGAAACTCCTGATGCCGGAGCGGGTGGCCTCGGGATCGAACCAGCCCGGGGGAGCCTCCAGGCTCTTGAAGAACGCGCGTATCACAGCAGGTGCATCAGACAGAACGCCCTCATCCTGTTCCATACCCGCCTGGATGAACCGCTGCATGTCTTCACGTTCCAGAGAGGCACATTCTTCCAGCATCTGATCTACTTCGGGGTCGCCGATCAGCGTATGCCTGAGATAATTAGATGCCCGTTGGTAATCGTGTTTAAGCGCCTTTTCTGCATTAGCGATATAGTCCGTTGGTAGAATTATATTGTCGAACATCAACTGTCCGTCATCAGTAAAGTGCAAGCCATTAGTCGCCATCTATGGCCTCACCTGCCCTCTCGTGTCATGATACTGTACGAATGACTTGTTCGAGAGGCTTCATTCCGCATCACAACCTACGGCGGAGTATAGGTTCGTTCAGTGCACCCGTCAATATGACTGGGATACATGTCAGTTCGAGCAAACTTCAGGGAATCGATAGATACTATTGTTCATCTGCACCGGTACTCAAGGACCTGAATGGGTATGTTCTCTACGCTGCTCGCGGCTTACCACTTGCTCGATCGTTCCGCGTGGACGTGGTCGGGCAGCTTATACGAAAGCCCTGCGCTGTCGTATGCCGACGCTTCGAGCAACGACCCGAAAGCGTCCAGCTTTGGCTCCTTCCCACGCAACTTCGCCACCAAACGCTGGTAACGGTTGTTCATCCGGTACAGAAACAGTACGGCGAACCTGCCGCTCTTCGGGAATCTCAACTGGTCAGCAAGACGATTCCCGAGGAGCGCCCTGGCTATGGGGTATATCACGTCATGCACCAGGGCTTTCCGTGCGTCCGGGTCCGTGATGCCGGCTACGAGTGGCGCCGAGTTGATCAGCGCGTTCGTCATGAGCACTGCTTCGTCGGTCGGAGGCGGCTCGCACGTGCTGCCAACCCGGTGCATCATGCTGGCGTCGTCCTCATCGGTGAAGAGTATGGTGTCGGGTATCCCCATCAGGTGGCCCGCGTAGCGCCATACTGCGTGATAGCTCTCTCGCTCTTCCTTGGTGTACCTGGCGCCCAGGGACTGCGAGTGTTTTATCGATCGCCCAGCGAAACAAGCGACGGCGTAGCCCAGGTGCGCGGCGCTTAACGGGGTGCCCAACTCGTCCGCATCCCACTCCTCGCTGGCCGCCAACAGACGCCTGATCTGGGCGTGAACGATCCGTATCCGCACGGACAGCTTCCAGCCATCCCCATATCTCTCCAAGCCGCCAGGAAAGAAGATCTCCACCTGGTGGCGGTTGTTCTGCTTCAACCGCCACACGCCGTTGTCGAATATCCGTCCGGTTTGGGTGAATGACGTGCTGATAAGCGTGGCGAACCCATCCAGCAGGACGCCGGTGACGAATGCGGAAAGGATGGGAATGGCATTCCTCTGGAAGGCCCGAACGCCCGGGCCAAACGCGTTATGGTCGAGCCAGGGTGGGTCCGGAGGCGGCGAGTCGATGAAGAAATCGCGCAACACCTGGGGCGCATCGCGCATGACGTCTTCCTGCTGTTCCATCCCCGCCTGGATGAACCGGCTTACCTCCGGGCCGGGAAGTTGAGCGAGTTCCTCAAGTATCCCATCCCAGAGAGGGTCGCCTATCAGGGTGTGCCTGAGGTAATTGGCCGCCTGCTCGGGGTACCTGGCAAGCGCCCTCTCGCTGTTGATCCGGTAGGCGGTAGGCAGGACTATGCCTTGGAGGCTGTCCCCGCCAGTCAGAGCAGAGGCATGCGTTTCGTCAGAGTTCTCCATGGCTCCTATCGCGCCTCACCCAGTTCCCAGCACCTCATAGCTGCTGGGAGTTAAGGCGGTCATGCCCAGAATAGGGGGAAGGCCCAAGGGCAGTATAGGTTTGGGTCAGCATCAGGGTCAACGAGAGTGAGTGGCGTATTGCACTCGAGTCCTTTGGCTCAAGAGTGCCATCCTCATCATAACATTCTTGTACAGTTCCTGCCTATCAGCCATCATTGGTGCCGAGGGTGGGATTCGAACCCACACGCCCTTATGGACAGCAGATTTTAAGTCCGCGGCGTCTGCCATTCCGCCACCTCGGCACGCTCTCACGATTATAGAGGCATGCCACCAGCAGAAGTACGCGCCCACGCTTCTTGCCCTGCTCCGGAGCCATCCCTAACATGAACGCATGACCAATGCGGCGTTCAGAAAGCTGCCGGCCGTGAGCGACGTGCTTGCGCAACCTGCCGTAGCGGGGCTGCTTGCGGACGGATACCCCCAGGACATCCTCTCTGCCGCCGTTCGCGAACGCATCGCCGACGCCCGCGCCGCGGTGGGCCGGGGAGCAGCGCCCCCCACGGCGGAGGACGTCGCCCGTGAGGTCACAGAAGCGATGAAGAGCGGCGAGGCCGGCTGGCCCGCGCCGGTGCTCAACGCAACCGGCGTCATCCTGCACACCAACCTCGGGCGTGCTCCGCTCTCCGCCGAGAGCCTCCTCGCTACTGCCGCTGCTGCCGAAGGCTATTCCACCCTGGAGCTTGATCTCGACGACGGAAAGCGCGGGAGCAGGTACGCGGCGGTCGCGCGGCTGCTGCATCGGCTCACGGGTGCAGAGGACGCGGTCGCGGTCAACAACAACGCGGGTGCGATGCTTCTGGGGCTGGCGGCCGTTGCCGCCGGACGCGACGTCATAGTCTCCCGCGGCGAGGCAAGCGAGATCGGCGGCGGCTTTCGCATACCGGACGTGCTTGCCCAGAGCGGCGCACGGCTCGTTGAGGTAGGGACGGTCAACCGTACCTACGCGACAGACTATGAGCGCGCAATCACGGAGCAGACAGCCGCCCTGCTGGTGGTGCACCGCTCCAACTTCCGCGTCGTGGGGTTCACGCATGAACCGTCGCTTGCGGATGTCGCTGCCGTCGGCGCGGCGCACGGCGTCCCGGTGCTACACGACCTCGGCTCCGGGGCGCTGATCGACACAGCACAGTTCGGCATCGGTCACGAGCCGATGCCGCAGGAGAGCCTTTCGGCGGGAGCCGACCTCGGCTTCTTCTCCCGCGACAAGCTGCTGGGCGGGCCGCAGGCGGGACTCGCAGCGGGGCGCACGGGGCTCGTCGCCGCGTTGCGGTCCCACCCGCTGGCACGGGCGCTACGCGCCGACAAGCTGACGCTCGCAGCGCTCCACCGGACGCTGCTGCACTACGTTCGGGGCGAGGCGATGGAGAAGGTCCCTGTCTGGCGCATGATCGCGGCGACGGAGGAGGAGCTTGGGCTCCGCGCGCAGGCCATCGCGCGGAGCGTCGGCGCGAGCGCCAGTGTCGTGGAGGGCGCGTCGAGGCTCGGCGGGGGCAGCCTCCCAAGCGACGAGTTGCCGACGCGCCTCGTCTGCATCGACCCGTCGCCGGCCGGCGGGCCGGATGAACTCGCGCGGCGGCTCCGCGCCGAGTCGCTCCCTGTCGTGGGGCGCATCGAGGGCGACCGCGTACTGCTCGACCCGCGCACCGTACCAACGGAGCGGGACGCTGAGTTGGCCGCGGCGCTCTCGGCGGCGATTGCTACAGCCGCAGACGCCTGAACGACGGCGCGGTCAGCGCGATGAGCGTCACCAGCGTCAGCCCAACGGAGCCGCCCACGACCCACGCAGTCGACACGCCGTAGCCCTCCGCGAGTAGACCGGCCGCCACGCCTCCCAGCGGTTGCATGCCTACGTCCAGCATGTAGATGCCCATCACCCGCCCTCGCATGTAGTCCGGCGTCACCGACTGGAGGATGGTGTTGTTGGTAGTCATCACCATGATGAAGAACAGCTGCTGCGCCACGAGGATGGTCCACGCCTGCCACCAGACGTCCACCTGCGAGAGCGCCAGCACGGCCAGTGCCGCCCCCGCGACTCCTACAAGCGAAAGCCGTCCCTTGTGCTCTATCGCGTGGAACCGAGCAACGAGCACCGCGCCCAGGAAGCCGCCCACGCCCATGCCGACGTACATGAAGCCCAACAGCGCGCCTTCCGAGTCATTCAGGTCCTCCGCCACGAACACGGGCATCTGGGTCTGGATGAACGCCATGAGCGTGAGCGTCGGCACGACGCTCAGCAGGATGGCGTAGCGGGTAGCCGGTTGCCGCACGACGTAGGCCAGCCCCTCCTTGAGGTCGGCGAAGGGCGACTGCACCTTGCGCCCCTCCCGTCCTTCGGCGAACTCGGCGCGGAACGGAAGCACGAGGAATACCACGATGATGTACATCACCGCCTGCAGCAGGAAGTTCACCTCCGGCCCCAGCAGGGCGATCATGCCGCCGGCGATGCCGGGGCCGATCATCCGCATGGAGTTGAACGCCATGGAGTTGAGCGCTATGGCATTCATCAGCCGGTCGCGCGGGACGGAGTTGCCCACGAGCGTCTGCCGCAGCGGGTTGTTCAGCGCCCACCCGGCGCCGGTCAGGAACGAGAAGGCGTGCAGGTGCCACAACTCCAGCAGGCCAATCTGGAGGATGAGCGCGAAGGACCCGGCGAGGAATGCCAGGTAGGCCTGGTCCAGCAGCAGGACGACGCGGCGGTCGAACTTGTCGGCCACCACTCCGGCGATGGGAGCGCCGAGCATCGGCAAAGCGCGCAGCCCGAGAACCACGGACACCTGGACCGGGGAGCCGGTCATTTCGTACGCGAGCCAGCCGAGCGTCACCTGCTGGATCCAGGTGCCGGCACTCATGAAGATAGTGCCGAACCAGAGGAGCCGGTAGTTCCGGTAGCGGAGCGCGGAGAATGTCCCGCTCCAGCCACTGGCACGTCTCGAACGGTCAGACTGGTCGGTGGATCGACGAGGTGCGCGCATGGAGTGCCGTTAAGGTTACCAGCCTCCCGGTCAGGGAGCGCGGGGCAGGGCTTGCGTGGCAGAATCTGGACGATGCTGTACGTTGGAATCGGCGTGGGGGTGGTGAGTGTCTCGCTCGCCTCCATCTTCATCAGGCTGGCGGACGCGCCCCCGCTCACGGTGGCCGCATACCGCATGTGCATCGCCACCGTCATCGTGGGCCTCACCGCGGGCATCGCCGGGCGCGGAGGCTTCGCCGCCGTGCGCCGCGCCGACCTTCCGCTCCTCTTCGGGTCGGGCGTCTTCCTCGCGGCCCACTTCGCACTGTGGATAACGTCGCTTTCACACACCTCGGTGGCTAGCTCCGTGCTGCTCGTCACCACGACGCCCGTGTTCGTGGCGGTAGGCGCGCACTTCGCCTCGCCGGACAAGGTCGGACGGCTCACAGCGCTTGCCGTGGCGGTGAGCATGGCGGGAGGCGTCGTCATCGCCGCCGGCGACTGGGTGGAGGGAGAGCGACACCTGCTGGGGGACGCGCTGGCGCTCGGGGGAGCGGTGGCGGTTGCGGGTTACCTGCTCGTCGGACGGCGCGTGCGTGGACGCATCCCCACCCTGCCATACATCACCATCGTCTATGCTGCCACGGCGGCCATACTGCTCGTGGCCGCTATCGCCAGCGGCGCACCCATGCTCGGGCTACCGGCGGAGTCTTACTTCTGGATGGCGATGGCCGCGCTCCTGCCGCAGGCCGTGGGACATTCGCTGCTGAACTGGGCCCTGGGGTACATGCCCGCGGTGAACGTGACGCTCGCCGTCCGCGCCGAACCCGTGCTGGCCACGCTCCTCGCCATCCCGGTCCTGGGTGAGGTCCCGCCGTGGACGGTGCTGCCCGGCGGTGCGCTGTTGCTGTTGGGCGTCTACATCGCAGTGCGCAGCGGAGGAGCGAAGCGCACCAACGTATAATCGGCGCGCGATGCTGGCCGAACTCACCGTCCGAAACCTTGCCGTTATAGAGGAGACTCGTCTCGCGTTCGGGCCGGGGCTCAACGTCATCACCGGCGAGACCGGAGCGGGCAAGTCGCTGCTGGTGGACGCGCTGGCCTTCGTGCTCGGAGGCGCGGCGGACCGGGGGATGATGCGGCGCGGCACGGACTCCACGAGCGTCGAGGCTGTCTTCACCGTGAGCGATGACCCGCGCACCCGTGAAGCGCTCGCAGAGCTCGGCGTGGAGGTGGACGAAGAAGATGGCGTCTCTGTGCTATACCGGGAAGTGCACAAGGAAGGCCGAACGGTCTCACGCCTCAATGGACGCGCAGTGCCCGCGAACGTGCTGCGTACCGTCGGCGGAGCACTCGTGGACATCCACGGGCAAGGATCGCACCTGTCGCTGCTCGACCCGCGCTTCCAGATGCGCGCCTTGGACGACTTCGCCGGGCTCGGTGATCAGCGCGATGCGGTCGAGCGCGCGGTGGAGGAGGTGCGCCGACTGCGCGGCGAGCTCACCGACGCCGACGCGTCGATACGGGAAGCGGAGCAGCGCCGCGACCTGCTCGCGTTCCAGGTGGACGAGATAGAGTCTGCCGCGCTCGTGGACGGCGAGGAGGAGGCGCTGCTGGGTGAGCGGAACGTGCTGGAGCACGCCGAAAGCGTACGCGATGCCTGCGCCGCCGCCTGGCAGGCGCTGAGTGAGGGCGACCGCAACGCGGCCGACCTTGCGGCTGAGGCACTGGGCCACCTGCGGCGCGCACCCGGAGCGGCTCAGGCGCTGGGCCCCCAGATCGAGGCGCTGGAGTCCGCGGTCGCGCAGCTCAGCGACGCTGCACGGGAGGTGCGGGACCTCGCGGCGGGCGTTGAGTCCGACCCCGCGCGGCTGGCGGACATCGAGGAGCGTGTCGCGCTGCTGCGGCGCCTCAAGCGGAAGTACGGCGGCTCCGAGTCGGCCGCACTGGGATTCATGGAGGACGCACGCACGCAGCTGGAGCGCATGGAGACCGCTGACGAACGCCGCCAGGAGCTGGAGCGCGCGCTGAACGAGGCGTCGCGGAGCGCGGGTGCGCTCGCGGTGGCGCTGTCGGAGGTACGCAGCCGGTCGGCGGCGGCGCTGAGCGAGGCGGTCGCGGCGGAACTGCGGGAGGTGGGACTGGAGCGCGCGTCGTTCGATGTCGCAGTCGAGCGGGAAGAGGCGGATGACGGCCTGCCTGCGCCGGACGGACGGTGCTACACGCCGACCGGCAGCGGGATAGACCGCGTCGCCTTCCTGGCGCGGACGAACCCCGGCGAGGAATCGCGTCCACTGGCGAAGGTTGCATCCGGCGGCGAGACATCGCGGATGATGCTGGCGCTCAACAACGTGCTGCAGACCGCGTCCGGCGCGGCGTCGCTGGTGTTCGACGAGATCGACGCTGGCATCGGGAGCCGGGCGGGCGATGTGGTGGGGCGGAAGCTGTGGACGGCGGGGCGTCGGGCGCAGGTGCTCTGCGTCACGCACCTGCCGCAGATAGCGGCATGGGCGGACACGCACTTCCGCGTGGGGAAGGCGGTGCAGGGCGGGCGGACGTACTCGGGAGCGGAGTCGCTGAGCGAGGAAGAGCGCACCGGGGAGATCGCAGGGATGCTGGGCAGCGGAGAGAGCGTCTCGCAGGTCGCGCGGGAGATGCTGCAGCGCGCCGCGCAGGGAAAGAGAGAGCGGTAGGAGACCGGATCAGGCGCCCGCCGCCTCCGCGGTCGCCGCTGCGGCGTCGCCCTCGATGGCTGCATTCATTGCAGCGACTGCGACCTCGATCTGGCCGTCGTCCGGGGGGCGGGTCGTCATCGATTGCAGGGCGAGGCTCGGTATGGTGCCCGCTCGCACCAGCGCATTGCCGGCGTGGGCCGCGTTCATGCGTATCACCTCGTAGGAGACACCCGCGATGACTGGGATGAGGACGATGCGTGACGCGATCCGGATGGGCAGGTCGGGCGTGCCGAGGAAGGCGAATACGATGATGGAGACGATCATCACAGTGAGGAGGAACGCGGTGCCGCAGCGCGGGTGCGCCGCCGGGAAGAGGCGGATGTTATCGCGCTCAAGCGGAAGGTGCGCCTCCTGGGCGTGGACGGTCATGTGCTCCGCGGCGTGGTAGCCGAACACGCGCCGGATGCTCGGCATGAGGCCGATAACCGCCAGGTAGGCGAAGAAGACAGCGAGGCGCAGGACGCCCTCAGCCGTGTTGCTGAGGATGGAGTTGTCGGTGAAGCGGTCCACGAATCCGTGCGTGATGAGCAGGGGCAGGACGAAGAAGAGGCCGATCCCAAGCACGACGGAGGTCGCGAGCGTCAGCGCCATCGCGACGGGGGGGATGGGCTGCTCGTCCTCCTCGGTCTCGCCGGAAGAGACCTGCGCGGACCAGGTGAGGGCGCGCATGCCGACGATGAGCGATTCTGACAGAACCAAGGTGCCGCGGATGAACGGGATGCGGCGGAAGCGATTGACGCTCCACGTAGGAACCGGGCGGGTGATGGTCTTGATGACGCCGGTGGGGTTGCGGGCAGCCACGGAGTAGACGTGCCGCCCGCGAATCATCACACCCTCGATGACGGCCTGACCCCCGTAGATGGAATGTTGCTGTGCCTGCGCCATACCCTCACACCGCCTTCAACCTCACTCTGACCCCTTCATTCGATGGAGAGGGGACACGCGGGGTCTCACTGGAGGTTGAAGCGCCTCTTGAGGCGCTCCACGCGGCCTTCCGTGTCGACGATGCGCTGCTCACCAGTGAAGAACGGGTGGCAGGAACTGCAGATCTCCACCTTGATCTGGGGCTTCGTGGCGCCGATCGTGAATGTGCTCCCACAGGAACAGGTGACAACGGCTTCGGGGTAGTAGTCCGGGTGAATCTCGGTCTTCATAGCTCGGTGCGCTCCGCTACGCCGGGGTTACGTTGGCGCGCTTGTGCAGCTTGTTGGCGTGGTCGAACATCACCCGGCCGTCGATCAGCGCGTAGAGCGTAAAGTCCCTGCCCAGGCCGACGTTGACGCCGGGGTGGATCTTCGTGCCGTGCTGGCGCGCGATGATGGTGCCCGCACGGACATTCTCACCCGCGAAGCGCTTGACGCCGAGGCGCTGCCCGTGGCTGTCCCGTCCGTTCCGGCTGCTTCCGCCCGCTTTCTTGTGAGCCACGAGTAAGCCTCCCTATCCGGCGATGATCTGCTTGATGGCGAGCCGGGTGACCTGCTGCCTGTGGCCGCTCTTGACGTGGTAACGGGTCTTCGGCTTGTACTTTAAGACGACGATCTTGTCTGCCTTGCCCTGCCGGGCAACCTCGGCGACAACTCTCGCGCCTTCTATGCGCGGCTGGCCCACGGTGACCTTGTCCCCCTTGGAGACGAGGAGCACGTTGTCCAACTCGACTGTCCCGCCCTCATCGCCGGGGAGCTTCTCCACTGTGATGGAGTCGCCCTCCTGGACGCGGTACTGTTTTCCACCTGTTTGTACGATTGCGTAGTCCATGGCAACCCGGAGATTCTAAGCGATGGCATGGCGCGCGGCAAGTCCCGAGCTCGGCGCAGGCGCAGTTCTTGCACTCTCCCCCTCTGCAACCTGCGAAGGAGGCGAGGACTCCTCACAGGGGGAGTGATGGAGTATCCGTTCGCACAGCGCTCCGCAGTCCCTTCCCCAAATGGACCCCGCGCTTTCGCGGGCATGACAGGGAAAGTTAGAATCCCGCCCATGACAACGACAACCCCCTACACCGGACAATCTATCCTTCGCTTCGAGGACGACCGCCTCTTGCGCGGCGACGGCGAGTTCATCGCCGACATGGCCCTGCCGGACATGGCGCACGCTGTTGTGGTCCGCAGTCCGCACGCCCACGCGCGCATCGAGCGCATCGACACGAGCGCGGCGCTCGCCATGCCCGGCGTGCTCACGGTCATCACGGCGGACGACGTGGAAGACGGCGCGGTGCTGGAGAGCATCGGCAGGCCGGGTCTGCAGATAAACCGGGGGGGCGCGCAACCCATCCTCGCGGTCGGGCGTGCGCTCTACGCAGGGCAGGCGGTCGCGGCCGTCGCGGCGGAGACCGCGGCGCAGGCCGCCGACGCCGCCGCGCCCGGCGGGGGCGCGTGCGAGCGGCCGGGGGCCGTGCA
>JAPOOH010000054.1 GCA_026713505.1 Chloroflexota bacterium
AGGTTGCTGCTGTTCACAAGCGTCTGGCCGAGGACGAGGAATGGCACGCCGCGCTCCTCGTAGCCGTGCCGCTCCCGGTGCAGGTCCAGCATCCACTGCACGACCGCCCGCTGCAGCCGCGCGCCCGCCTCGCCGAGCGCGTAGAACATCCGCCCGGAGAGCTTCGCGCCGCGCTCGAAGTCCGTGACCCCGAGCGACTCGGACAACTCCCAATGCGGCTTCAGTTCGAAGTTGTAGAAGCGCTTTTCGCCCTCCTCCCGTACGACGACGTTGCCGGTCTCGTCCTCACCGTCCGGCACAGCGTCCGAGACGATGTTGGGGACCGTGAGCATCGTGTCGCGGAATGAGGTCTCGAGGGAGCGGGACTCGTCCTCCCGCGACTTGAGCCGCTCGCCGAGGACTCGCACCTCCTCCTTCCGGGCGTCGGCTTCCTCCCTCGCGCCGCTCTTCATCAGGTCGCCTATCGCGCGGCTGGCCTCGTTCCGTTGCGCGCGCAGTTCTTCGAGTTCGCTCAGTGCCTGCCGCCACTGCTCGTCCGTCCGCGCCAGTTCGGCCACGACGGTGGAGTTCTCGCCCCGGCGCTCCAGCGAGCGGACGATGGTCTGCGGGCTGCGGCGCAGAAGGTTCGTGCTAAGCATCCGCCTCTCCTGCGTGTCGCACCTGAGGGAAGAGCATCACGTCCCGTATCGTCGTTTGCCCGGTGAGCAGCATGACGAGCCGGTCTATGCCGATGCCGAGCCCGCCGGTGGGAGGCATGCCGTGCTCCAGTGCGGTGAGGAAGTCCTCGTCCATCCGGTCGAGGTCTTCGCCCTGGTACTGCTTCCGCAGCTCCTCCTGCTCGGCCATGCGCTCGCGCTGCACGTCCGGGTCGTTCAGCTCCGTGAACGAGTTGGCGATCTCCATTCCCGCGGCGAACGCCTCGAAGCGCTCCGTGTAGCGCGGGTTGTCCGGGCTCGCCTTGGCGAGCGGCGACATCTCGACCGGGTAATCGATGAGGAACGACGGCTGCACGAGCTTCGGTTCGACGAACGTGCCGACCAGCTTGTCGATGAGCCTGCCCCGGCTCTCCGCGTAGGTGGCGGTGACGCCGACAGCGCGCATCCTGTCGGCGAGCGACGAAGCGTCCGGGTGGTCGTCCAGGTTCACGCCCGCGTACTGCTCGATGGCGTCGTGCAGCGAGATGCGCGGCCACGGCCCGGTGAGCCTGATCGTCTCACCCCCGTACTCGACATTCGTGCCCCCGGTAACCTCGAGCGCGACCTGCGGCACGAGCGTCTCCACTAGTCGCATCACGTCGTTGTAGTCCGCGTACGCCTCGTACGATTCGAGGGACGTGAACTCCGGGTTGTGGGAGGCGTCGATGCCCTCGTTCCGGAAGACGCGGCCTATCTCGTACACCTTGTCCATGCCGCCGACGATGAGGCGCTTGAGGTAGAGTTCCGTGGCGATGCGGAGGTATATGTCGCGGTCGAGCGCGTTGTGGCGTGTGACGAACGGCTGGGCCATCGCCCCCGCGGGAACGGGCACGAGCACCGGCGTGTCGACCTCCAGGAAGCCGCGGGCGTCAAAGAAGGCGCGGATGGCGGAGATGATGTGGCTGCGCGCGCGCATCGTCTCGTGCACCTCGCGGTTGGAGATGAGGTCCAGGTAGCGCTGGCGGTAGCGCTGTTCCACGTCCCGCAGGCCGTGGAACTTCTCCGGCGGGGGCCGGTGCGCCTTCGCCAGCAGCGTGAGGCTCTCCACGGCGAGCGAGACCTCGCCCATCCTCGTGCGTATAAGTGTGCCGGACGCGCCCGCGAAGTCTCCCAGGTCCAGGTCGTCCACCAGCGCGTAGTCGTCGCCGAGCGCGTCGCTGCGGATGAAGAGCTGCAGGCGCCCCTCCGAGTCCTCGATATCGGCGAACGAGGCCTTGCCCATGCGGCGCAGGCGAACGATGCGTCCCGCGACGGTGGCGGCGGGGCCGTCTGTCCCCGCGGACTCGGCCGCGGTGAAGGCGTGAGCCGCCTCAGCCGTCGTATGCGTGCGATGGAAGCGGGCGGGGTAGGGGTCTATGTCGCGCTGGCGCAGCCGCTCCAGCTTCGCCCGGCGGCTCGCGAGCAACTCGTCTCCGCGTTGGGGCATGAGCGTCTCCGTTGTGCGGGCCCCGTTCTACTGAACGGAAACGATAGTAATGGTCTGGGCGCCGGAGGGCGTTTTGAACTCCACCTTGTCCCCGGCCTTCTTTCCAAGGAGCGCCTTGCCGAGCGGCGACTCGTTCGAGATGCGCCCGTCCGTTGGCGAGGCCTCCGTACTGCCGACTATGGTGTAGGTGCTCGCCGTCTTCCCCTTCGACATCTTCACGCCGACGATGGAGCCGAGCTCGACGATGTCGGAACTGGCGTCCGCCTGGGTGTGGTCGGGGATGATGACGGCATTGGAGATCATCATCTCCAACTCCTGGATGCGACCCTCCAGGAACGCCTGTTCGTTCTTCGCTTCCTCGTACTCGGCGTTCTCCAGTTCGCCGACCTCCTTGGAGTCCTGGATGCGCTCGGCGACTTCCTGGCGGCGGACGCTGCGGAGCTGTTCAAGCTCCTCTTCCAGCTCGCGCAACCCGGCGGTCGTCAGGTAGGTCCCTTGTGAGGTCATCAAGCAGTCCTCCAGTCTGTTGGGAGAGGGCCGACGCCTGCGTGAACCACGCGTGTGGGCCGGTCGGCGGTGGTTATTCTACCCGTAGCGCAGGGGGTTAGTAAACGTCAGCGCCCCTGCCTGCCCCCTGGCGCCCGCCCTGTCACGGGGTACCTCGTCATGCCCCAGAGGGGGATGCCGTTTGGCAGCGTCGACTCCTCGGTCACCCTGAAGCCGAACCGCTCGTAGTAACCGAGGTTGTCGGGAGCGGACGTGTCAAGGAACGCGGGCAGAGCATCGTCGTCTGCACGCGCGAGCATCCGGTTGATGAGCCCGCTTCCCAGACCCCCGCGCTGGGCCGACGGATCGACGCCGATGGCGTTCAGGTACCAGCAGGAGGGGGGCGATTCCAGCGTAGCCAGTGCGGAACCCAGAGAGCGGCGTCGGCGCCAGGCTGGTAGGCCCAGCCGCAGGGGCGCAGTCCACAGACCGGACCGCAGCAGCGCAGCGAAGCTGGGCGGGCGTTGCATCGGCGAGTCCCATATCGCCACGCCCCGCACGGCGCCCTCGGGTTCCTCCTGGGCCGCGTGAACGACCCCGCCCGAGAGCAGACAGGCACGGATGGCCGCTCGCCAGTACCAGCGCAGTTTCGCCTGACGTTGGGCGTCTTCCGGAACTAGGAACCTGAAGCGCGGAGCGTCCGCAAAGGCGCTCGCCATCACGTGTGCTGCGGAAGCGATCTGGTCGGCCCGTATCGGCAGGATGAGTGGGTCAGCCATCCATACAGCCTATATCAGCGCGCGGAAGCACTACCGGAAACCCCCGCTAACCGGCGAGCTAGTTTCATTGAACAGATGTTCAAACAATGTCTAGACTCTGTGCAAGAGTTCAAGCGGCAGGGCGGCTGCCGGACGTGAGGAGCGGCACTGCGCGTAACGGGCGGAACGGCAAGGGGCGTCACGCTGGGTTCGCCCAGGGCGCCCGGTGTGAGACCCACCACCGACAGGGTGCGGAGCGCGCTGTTCAACATCCTTGCTCGGTACGGGCTGGAGGACTCCCGGGTAGCCGACCTCTTCGCGGGGACCGGCGCGCTGGGTATCGAGGCCCTCAGCCGGGGCGCCGCCCGCTCGAGCTTCGTCGAGGCAGACCGGAGGCAGATAGCGGTGATCAGGGCCAACCTGCAAGCGACAGGGTTCGCGGAACGAGCGGACGTCCACATGGCGCGCGCGGAGGATGCGCTCCGCCGGCTGGAGCGCTGCGACTTCCTGCTCATGGACCCGCCCTACACGCAGCCGTTCCCCGCGGGCCTTATCACCCGCATCGGCGAGGCCCGGCTCTTGACGGACAACGGCATCCTCGTCTGCGGGCACGCCAGCCGGACCGCCGCGGATGACCGGTGCGGCGCCCTCGCAAAATGGGACGACCGCCGCTACGGCGACGCGTCGCTGGCTTTCTACAGCCACGCGGAGGCCGCGGCATGACGACGGCGATCTACCCCGGCCGCTTTGACCCGGTGACTGCCGGGCACCTGGACATCCTGCAACGGGCCTCCTACCTGTTCGAACGGGTCGTCATGGCCGTGTTCGAGGCGCCGGAGCGGCAGACGCTCTTCACGACGGACGAGCGCGTGCGGCTCATAGAGGAGGCCGCCGCCGGCCTGACGAACGTGGAGGTCCGCAGCTTCAGCGGGCTGGTCGTGGACTACGCGCAGGCCCAGGGAGCGACGGCCATCGTGCGGGGCATCAGGATGCACGCGGACTTCGAGTACGAGTTCGAGATGGCGCTGATGAACCGGAAGCTCGCTCCCAACGTGGACGTCGTCTGCCTCATGACGGACGGACGCTACCAGTTCGTGCGGGCCACGCTGCTCAAGGAGGTGGCGCGGCTCGGAGGCGACATCGGGGGGCTTGCACCAGACAACGTTATAGCGGCGCTCGCGGAGCGCTTCGGCAAGTAAGACGAAACCCGGACGAGGGTCCCAAGGAGGGAATCATGGAACTGCTGGACATGGTGGACAGGCTGGAGAGCATGGCGGCCCAGGCAAAGAAGATGCCGATGACGAACCTCTCCATGGTGGACGCGGAGCAGATGCTGGTCCTGGTTGACCAGTTGCGCGCCTCAATCCCGCGCACCATCAACGAGGCGCAGGAGCTGATCGAGCGTCGCGAGCAGATCGTCAACCAGACGATGATCGACGCTCGCCGCATCCGCTCCACCGCTGAGGGAGACGCGCGGTTGCTGGTCGACGAGACCGAGCTGGTCAAGGCCGCCAGCCAGCGCTCCGATGAGATCGTCCAGGACGCCAACAGCAAGGCGGACCGGATCATCAGCCTCGCGGAGCAAGAGGCGCAGCGGCGTCGCGACGGCGCGGACGACTACAGCCGCGACTGCCTGCACACGCTGGAAGAGCACGTCTCCAACATGCTCAACGAGATCCACGCCGGCCAGCGCGCGCTGCTGCCCGCCGTGAGCCTCTCCCGCTAAGAGCCCGGCCCTCGACCGGCAACGAGCGCCCTTCCTCGCCGCTAACCCGGCGGGGAGGGCGCTGCGCGTCTCTGCAGTTCAGCGCTTCCACCGAGTGCACCCGCTATACTCTCCTCCGTACTTTCTCACGGAGGCCCAGCACTCATGTCTGCCACGCAATCCCTGGCCGCCTACGTCGCCAACGCGAACACGGAGGAGCTTCCTCCGTGGACCCTGCACGAGGCCAAACGCACGCTCATCAACATCCTCGGAGTCTCGCTCTCAGCAGCCGCCGACTCCGGCAGCGATGCGCTGATCGACTGGGCGCGTGACGAGGACGCCGCCGCCAAGGCGTCCGTCGTCGGCTCGTCGCTCCGGACGAGCGCGTTCAACGCAGCGCTGGTCAACGGCTTCCTCGCCCACCTGCAGGACTACGACGACACGCACTTCCCCACCGTCCTGCACCCTACGGCGCCCGTCTGGCCCGCGGTGCTGGCCGCCGCCGAGGAGCGCGGCACGTCCGGCAGGGAGACGCTCGCGGCGTTCGTGCTCGGAGCAGAGGCGGCGTGCCGCGTGGCGATGTCGGTGCACCCCTGGCACTACGACATGGGCTGGCACATCACCGGAACGGCGGGCGTGTTCGGTGCGGCGGCGGGCGTTGGCAGGGTGCTCGGACTCGGCACCGGCGATATGAACATGGCGATAGGCATCGCCGGGACGTTCGCCGCCGGGGTGCGGGAGGTGTTCGGGAGCCACGCGAAGGCGATGCACCCGGCGAAGGCGGCCAGCAACGGCCTCCAGTCCGCGGTGCTCGCGGCGCGTGGCTTCACGGGCGCGGACGACATCCTGGGCGGGCGGCGCGGCTTCTGGGAGGTGCTGTCGCCGAATGGGCACGACGAGACCGCGCTGCTCGGCGGCATCGGCGAGCGGTGGGAGCTGGCGAACAACGGCCTCAAGCCCTACGCCAACGGCGTCGTCTCTCACCCCATACAGGACGCGGTGATAACGCTGCGCAACGAGCACGGCATCGCGCCGGAGGACGTCGCCGCGATCAACGCCGAGGTGAATCCGTTGGTGCTGGAGTTGATGAACCGCGCGGAACCGAGGCGGGGGCTGGAGGGCAAGTTCTCCTTCCAGCACTGCGCCGCTGCCGCGCTCGTCGACGGCGCGGGGCACGATGCGCAGTTCTCCGACGCGCGCGTTGCGGACCCGGTCGTCAGCGCCGTTCGCTCGCGCGTGAGCGCCGTCGTCGACGAGGCGATGCGCGAGGACGAGGTGCGCCTCTCCATCACGCTCAACAGCGGGGCGGTGCACTCCATCTACGTGGAGCACGCCACCGGCTCGCCCGAGAACCCGATGACCGACTCGGCCTTGGAGGCGAAGTACCGCTCACTCGCGAATGAGGCCCTCCCCGCGTCCCAGGTCGAGGAGCTGCTGGGCGCGGTGTGGGACTTGGACGCGGCCCCGAACGTCGAGCAGGTGGCGCGCCTCATGGCGAAGGCGGAGGGATAACCGATGACTGAGCCTATCTTCCACCACGACGCCTACACCCGCATGTTCGACGCGCGCGTGACGGCTTCGGAAGGCGACGCTGTCACGCTGGACCGGACGGCCTTTTTCCCGGGAGGCGGAGGCCAGCCGTGCGACGTGGGGGTGCTCGCGTGCGAGAGCGGCAAGGAGCGGCGCGTCGTCAGTGTCCGCCGTCGCGACGGGGACATCTGGCACGAACTGGACGGCTCCGCCCCCGCCGTGGGCGAAGCGGTGCTGGCCACATTGAATTGGACGAATCGTCACCAGCTCATGCGGACGCACACGGCGTTGCACATCCTCTGCGGCGTCATCTGGCGTGACTTTGGCGCGCACGTCACCGGAGGGAACATGACGCCGCTCGCCGCGCGCATGGACTTCGAGCTGGAGAGCATGAGCGTGGACTTCGCGGAGCGCGTCGAGGAGCTGGCCAATGCGGAGATCGCCCTCGCACGGAAGATCAACGTCCGTTTCCTCCCGCGCGACGAGGCGATGGCGCACCCGGACCTCATCCGCACGAAGATAAACCTGCTGCCGGAGGGCATCCCTGAGGTCCGCGTCGTCGACATCGACGGCCTGGACGTGCAGGCAGACGGCGGCACGCACGTCGCCGACACCTCGGAGGTGGGCCGCATCCGCGTCGTGGGACACGAGAGCAAGGGCCGCATCAACAAGCGCCTCCGCATCGCCGTGGAGAACGCCTGATTCCCGTCATTCCCGTGAAAACGGGAATCCAAGTGACCCGCAGGTCACACTTGCGCAGCAGCGCACACGGCGGGACAACACCCCTTGTAAAGGAAGGATCCGATGACCGAACAGACCCCTGAGTACACGATGGGCTACAGCGATGACTTCCTGCGGATGCTGCACCGGCGAAGTGCGCAGAGCCACGCTGCTTACCTGCTCCCGCACCTGGAACCGGGTATGCGCCTGCTGGACTTCGGCTGCGGACCGGGCACCATCTCCGTGGGCCTGGCGCGTGCTGTTGAGCCCGGCGAGTTACACGGCGTCGACCTCGAGGAGTCGCAGATCCACATGGCGCGGGCTGCCGCCGAGGCGGGCGGCCATGCCAACGCGACCTTCCACGTTGGCGATGTCACTGCCCTCCCGTTCGAGGACGATTCGTTCGACGTGGCGCACTGCCACGCCGTGCTGATGCACATTCCCGACACTCAGGCGGTCCTGGCTGAGGTGAAGCGCGTGTTGAAGCCCGGCGGCATGATCGCCAGCCGGGAGGCCATCATCGCGTCGTCGTTCCTGGAGCCCGACTTCGGCGCCAAGGATGCATGGGTCACCTTCGCGAAACTCGTCTCGGCCAATGGCGGCTATCCCCAGATGGGGAAGGAGTTGAAGGCTGTCTTCATCGAAGCAGGTTTCACCGGCATCCAGGCGGGGGCCTCCTTCGAATTCTTCGGGTCAGTGGAGGACGTTGCTTTCTTCCACGGCTTCGCTTCGGGCTGGTTCCTGTCTCCCGCGGTTATCGAGAAGGCCACGACGTACGGGGTGGCGACCCATGAGGAGTTCGAGACGGCCCGCGAAGCTCTCGACAGCTGGAAGACCGACCCCGGCGCGGTTGGGGCGATCTGCTTCGGCGAGGCGATCGCCGTCAAACCGTAGCGCTGCCGGACGTTGCGCTTGGCCGCGACCCCTTCCTCTTTGACGGGGGGAAGCCTGGGATGGGGGGCGAACCGGGGGTGCGGGGAAGGGTGTCCGGTGTAGGGGCATCCTTTATGAGTGCCCTTGCCCCCGTCATTCCCGCCGGAACGGGGCGAATGACACTTACCAGAGGTCATGCCCGTGCATACGGGCGTCCACTCCCTGTTCGCCTGCCTGACAGGCGTCGCAGCAGTGATACAGGTCGAGCCGGTGCCCGGTGAGTTCGCGGGCAAACTCGTGCCTCATGGCGCGGATTACGCGCTCAACAGCAGGGTGCCGGAACTCGTCTATGCGTCCGCATGACACACAAACGAGGTGGTGGTGATGGTGGAGGGCATCGTCCAGCGAATAGCGCGGTGAACCGCTGGGCAAAACAGTCTTGCACAGGATGCCGACCTTAACGAGCAGCCGGATGGTGCGGTAGACGGTCGCTCGGCCCAGCCTCGGCGTTTCCGCAGCGATATCCTCGACACTGAACGAATCGGACCGGCGGGAGAGGGTCGCGGCGATTGTTCGGCGCGGCCAGGTCACGCGGTTTCCGTGCTCCTCCAACGCCGCAAGGATGTTGGTTTCGCTCTGCGCTACCGTCTCAGGTTTCCGTAAGGCCTGCCATTTGGAGTGCGTTATGCCGTCCTCACGCTCCTGCATTAGCTGATTCCCTTTCGAGCCTTGCTGGACCACGTGCGTTGGTGTTGGCCATAGGCCCATCCCTCCCTGTTGGGGCGTCTGCGGTGCCGCTGTCCTCTCGGCGTCAACGCGACCGTCTACGAAGCGAACCCTTCTCCAGGACGAACAGGAAGCTCCCGCCCCATGCAAGGTAGGTTGCCAGGGCCGCTACGACGATGCCGATGCCCAGCGGCAAAAGCGACCTCTTATTGTTCGGCTCGTCGACAAGAGTCGCCTGTGCAATCGCAGCCGTGGGATTCGATTCGCCTGCATCGGGGATAGTCTGTGCCGATGCCGGGGACGGGATGGCCGTGATGACGAGAACGGTGATGAGCAGGGTGGCGACCAGGGGCGCGGTCCATCGGTGAAAGGGCTGCCTCTTCGCTATCGCAGGGTGCATGAATTCCCACCTCGTGTTTGTGAGGAATTAATCGTCCTGACCTTCCTTCCGGTAAGTACCTGATGGCCCTCTTCCTCTGGGGCATCTGCCCTGCAAGTGCACAGGCAGACGCCCTTGAAGGGGTGCAGTTGCCTCTTCGCTGCCATGACCCTGCCGTCGGCCCGTACCGGGACACATGTTCAGTCGAACGCTGAAGCGGCGCTGGCGTCAGACCTGCGTTGGGTGCTATCGCTGTCTTGGGGATATATGCCATTCCCTGTGCACGGGGATCTGTTGGCTTGGCGTCTCGGGCCCCACAACTCACATAGGTACAATTGATATAGAGGCAGAGGCATCTGCTTCTTGCGGGCAGAGGCCAGGCTGACTAGATTGACGGGCGGCGCGCCTTGAGACTTCGTGTGTGACCAGGGTGGTGCTGGACCCACTATCGTCGGGAGACGAGATGTCTCACGAGCCCCCTTACAACAAGAGTCCCCGCCCGACCGCGAAGGTCATCAGGCTTCTCGGAGTGAACGACTGGAGCCTCAACCAGGTCGACGCTGTCGCGATGCGGTACGTGGGGACCCTCACAGTCTGGGGGCACTGGATGATTCTCGCCCTGGCGCTCATCGAGACCCTCTATCGCCCGTACTACGGTCTGCCCAGATTCTTCGCGTACCTTCTGCTCCTGCTGCTGTTAGCCGGCTACAACGGGTACCTCCACTACCGCATCCGCACGAAGGGGGTCATAGCCGGGACCTCCCTCCTGGCTCTCTATGTGATGGATGTTGCGGCGATCTCCATCGCCATCGCCTTGAGCACCGGCTTCAGTCACTACTTCATGCACCTGTTCTACTACCCGGTCCTGGCAGCGTTCGCGGTGCTGTTCACTTCGCTCAGGCTCAATCTCGTCTGGGTGACGGTGGTGTCCATCGTCTACGTCACGATCAGCCTGACCGTGGGGGATGGGCTGGACTACGAGGCCAGGGAAGAGAAGGCGCTGCTGGCCAGGGTCGCGGTGATGTTCGCGATCGTCTGGATGGTCAACATGGCCTCCAGGTTCGAACGAATGAGGTTCGGGCAGGCGGTGGACCGTGAGCGTGCCCTGGACCGTGAGCGTGCCCTGGACCGTGAGCGTACTGAGCTCTCCCAGACGCTGCAGCGGGAGCGAATAGATCTATCGCAGACCATCCATGATACGGTAGCCCAGTCCGTGTACATGATCGGGTTGGGCATAGACACAGCCAGGTCGCTTGCCGGAGACGCGAACCTGGAACTCACCTCCACGCTCGATGAGTTGTCGCGGCTATCCAGGTCCACCGTATGGGAGCTCAGGCATCCAGTAAACATGGGTGGCATCTACGAGGGCAGGGAGCTGGGCCGGGTGCTCAGGTCCCACGCGAGCAGCTTCACGAACGTCACCGCTGTGCCCGCCGAACTGACCCAGACAGGGGTCGAGCCGCCGCTCTCGATTCAAACGAGAAGCCTCCTCTTCTCGATAGCGCACAATGCGCTCACCAACGCCTATCGCCATGCCGACGCGAGAAAGGTGTCCGTCGAATTGCACTTCGGGGGGGGGAGCATATCCGACTCTCGGTGTCGGACGATGGCGTCGGGCTTCCCCGTGACTACGCAGAGCGCGGTCACGGCTTCACGAACATGAGCAGGGATGCCGAGCGCCTGGGCGGGCGTCTCATCGTGGAAGAGAGAGGGGTCATGGGCGGGGCGACCGTAACCTGCGTTGTGCCGTTGGGGCGAGGCTGAGGGAAGACCGCGATGTCATCGGGTGAGCGTGTCAGAGTGATGATTGTCGACGACCATGCAGTCGTGAGGCTCGGCCTGAGTCAGCTCTTGGAACAGACTGGCGAGTTCGAAGTGGTCGGACAAGCCGTCGACGGCGAGGAGGCGGTCAGGATGGCCGCCAACGTATCGCCGGACCTGGTCATGATGGACGTGATGATGCCCGGGAAGGACGGGGTGGAGGCGTGCAGGGAGATCATGGAGTCCGCTCCTGAGACCCTGGTGGTCATGCTCACGGCCTCGCCGGACGAAGACGCCGTGGTGGAAGCCGTGGCTGCGGGCGCGGTCGGGTACGTCCCGAAGGAGGTAGACAGGGAGCGGCTGCTGTCGGTTGTGCGCGACGTGGTCATGGGTGAACTCCGGTTACCCTCTGGAGTGGTGCGGAGGGTGTTCGCGGAGAAACGCGGTACTGCAAGGATGGGAGATGTGGACGGCCTGACTCCGAGGGAACGAGAGATCCTCACCTCCTTCGCCCGCGGCATGTCCTACGCCCGGATAGCGGAGGAGAGGGGTATCCAGCCGGTGACCGTGCGCAATGCCGTCTACGGCATCCAGCACAAGCTTGGCGTTGGGTCGATGCAGGAGTTGGTGCTCTGGGCAGCGCAGCACGGCCTGGTGAATATCTCTGGCAAGGAGGATTAGCGACATTAGCGACCACGGTGCCAACCCCGCCGTCCGGTCACACCGCGACACCGTCCCATTGTGCGGTCGACACCTCCCCGCCTACCATGGTTAATGACCGTAAAGCTGCATCCGGCGCTGGCGCGGTGAACCGGAATGAATACCCGCTCGCGGGCCCGATTTTCGTTTTCGTTGGCATTGTTGGTTTCTTGGTCGCGCGAAGCAGGCCACGGCCATGGAAACACCCCGACCAAGGCGACCAAGGATGCCATACGGTGGGGCCCGTTTACTCGTAGATAACCGACCAAGAATGCCAGACTCGGCTGCCGTTGGCATTCTTGGTCTCCTCGGGGAACGGCCCCATCTTCCGCGTGATGCCCCAGGGCAAACAGGCCGTTGCAGGATCTGATAGGAAGCGCCCCTTTGGCGGCGACTGAATGACGGAGTGCGGAGGGGAAGCCCCTCTGCCACGGGCGTAGCCCGCAGTGTGAGGGGTGTCCCCCACGAGCGCCCTGGGCGGGTGGGCAGAGTCGCGTAGCGTTGGACATAGTCGCGCGAGGCCTGCGGCAAGCGTGTCGCGTAGGCGGGAAGGAATCGTCGCGCCCGACACCCAGGTGCTACAATCCCGCCACCCCGCCCTGTCCCCTCTCCCTCTGGGAGAGGGTTGGGGTGAGGCTAGAAGAGGAGGACGCGTCATGCTGAGTCAGCAGGAGAACCATCGCCTCACGCAGGTCGGCGCAGGGACGCCCATGGGCGAGTTGATGCGCCGCTACTGGCATCCCGTCGCCGCGACGGCGGAGCTCGACGACCGCTCTACCAAGCCGCTGCGCATCCTCGGCGAGGATCTTGTCCTCTACAAGGACAGGTCCGGCACGCTCGGCCTCATCGAACGCTTCTGCCCCCACCGCCGCGTCGACCTCTCCTACGGCATCCCGGAGGAGCACGGGCTGCGCTGCATGTACCACGGCTGGATGATGGACGAGACCGGCCAGTGCATCGAACAGCCGTTCGAGGAGACCGTACATCCGGACGGCCGCTTCAAGGAGAAGGTCAAGGTCGCGGGCTACCCTGTTCAGGAGATGGGCGGCCTCATTTTCGCGTACATGGGCCCGCAGCCCGCACCGTTCCTGCCCGTCTGGGACCCCTTCCAGTGGGACGATGCCGTGCACGACGTGGGCATCACGACACTCGACTGCAACTGGCTCCAGTGCATGGAGAACTCGCTCGACCCTGTCCACGTGGAGTGGCTGCATCGCTTCTACACGAACTACCAGCAGGCGATATCGCCAGACCTGATCGCCACGATGCCGCCGCGCATCCCGCACCAGGAGATCGGTTTCGACGTCTTCGATCACGGCATCATCAAGCGCCGTGTTCTCGAGGGCTACACCAGGGAGAGCGACGACTGGAAGATCGGGCACCCCATCCTCTTTCCGCAGATCCTGTACGTCGGCGGCTTCCAGTCCAAGACGCTCCAGTACCGCGTGCCGATAG
>JAPOOH010000055.1 GCA_026713505.1 Chloroflexota bacterium
ATGCCCGTGCGCTTGCTCAAGGCCCGCTGGCTGAGGCCCTTGGCTGCTCTTGCGCCCTTAAGCGTGTCGATAATGTCCTGTGTTGCGTAGATCATTGATATGCTTTACCATATCATGTTTGCAGATATGATATAAAGAATCATATCAGCATCAACGGACATGTCCGTTAACGATCTACTTTAACACATCATTGATGATTATCTATTTGCTATAGCGGATAACGTACGGTGTCAGGCTAGAGCGTCGGGTCAGGGTCTGCTCTTACTGCCGCCCGCGCCCCAAGCGGCCCGCGCCGGCAGGCCCCGCCCTCACGAACCTGACCAAACAGACCCGCTCCCTGCACAACCGCCGGTCCCAATGCAAAGTCACCCCCAGGGCAGTGCCCCAGCGCCGCTACCCCCCCCCTCTCTTGTTTGCCCGCGGATTGACTGTTCATACCGTAGCGAGGAGCGACGCCAGTTCGCCCAGACCGATCACTTCGACGGCCTCGCCCTTGGGGTATCGTTCGACGCCCGAATACACGACGAAGGAGCGCGTCGGGTTGAGGTCCTGCCGCGCGTGGTGAAATCCCTTGTCGAGCCTTGGGGCGAGACCGCGCTTGATCTCCACCGCCCACAGGTCTCCGTCTGGCATCTGGAGCACCAGGTCGATTTCGGCGCCGGCAGCAGTTCGATAAAACCACGGCTTGACCCGCTCCGGGGCTGCGCTAAGGAGGTTTTCCAGCACGAACCCCTCCCAGCTCCCACCGGCGACTGGATGACCCAGCACGGCATCCCGGTCATCGAGGCCGAGCAGCGTGTGGACGATACCGGTGTCGCGGACATAGACCTTCGGGGATTTCACCAGGCGCTTGCCGACGTTGACGTGAAACGGTGGCAGCCGTCGTACCAGCAGAAGATCGACGAGCAGGTCCAGATAGCGGGCGACCGTCTTGCCATCGACGGCAAGGCCACGTGCGAGCTGGGCGGCGTTGAGCATGCCGCCCTGTAGATGGGCCAGCATGGTCCAGAAGCGGCGCAGCGTTTCTGCCGGCACGCGCGGGCCGAGCTGCGGAATGTCGCGCTCTAGGTAAGTGCGGACGAAATTCTCCCGCCAGACTGCGCTGGCTTCGTCGCTATCGGCGAGAAAGCTGTCCGGGAAACCGCCCCTGATCCAGAGCTTCTCGTGCGCAGCGGTGTCGACTTCGAGCACATTGAACGGTCCCAGCTCGATTTAGGCGATGCGGCCGGCAAGGGATTCTCCCGACTGCCTGAGCAGGTCGATCGACGCCGAACCCAGAAGCAGAAATCGGCCCGCCCGGATGTCGCGGCGACGCCCCTCGTCGATGAGGCCGCGAAGGGTCTGGAACAGTTCCGGCACTCGCTGCACCTCGTCGAGGATCACCAACTCCTCCGCGTGCCCGGACAGGTAAAGCGCGGAATCGTGCAGCTTCTCGCGGTCCCCCGTGGCCTCCAGGTCGAGATAGGTGCTCGCTCGCTCTTCCGCGATCAGCCCGGCCATCGTGGTCTTGCCTGTTTGACGTGGGCCGAGGAGGGCAACGGCCGGGAACTGGTCCAGTCGAGCGCCAACAAGTTGCAGTTTCTGACGTGTTAGCATTCTCGTATATATGACATTTGATGCCAGAAATGCAAGGATATTCGAAGAAGCAGGCTTGGTACGTCCTTGTGAAATCGCTGTCTAGTGCCAAGACTGCAAGGATAAGGCGGACATGAATTCCAGACTGGCGACAGATCGCGAGGTCAGTGCGGTGAAGAATATCCGCCGCCTGACCGCACCATTGCGGCTTCGTCGTGATGCCGGGACGCGCTCGGCGGGCCGATGTGGTCGCTACGACCGTCCAGATGGTTCCGGCGGCCGGAAGGCTCCAACCGAGGTTCGCGTATCGACAAGTGCCTTTGCCAGAGGGCACTATCAAGAGCTGGACTGCGCGCCGGCGCCCGGATCGCGGCGCGACCGCACGCGGAGCCCGAATGCGTTGGTCTGGTACCGCGCGTTTGCGAG
>JAPOOH010000056.1 GCA_026713505.1 Chloroflexota bacterium
AGAGGCCGCACGCCCCCGCGCGCGTCGGGTAGAATCGCCGCGTCCCCACCCTTTGCACGAAGGAGTTGCCCCATGCCCGGCCCGCTCGACGGCATACGCGTCATAGACCTCACCCGCATCCTGGCGGGGCCGTTCTCCACGATGCTCATGGCCGACCTCGGCGCGGACGTCATCAAGGTCGAGCAGCCGGAGACCGGAGACCCCGCGCGCGGCAACGGGCCATTCCTCACCCCGGAGGGCGCCGAGACGGACGAGCAGGCGTTCAGTACCTACTTCATGAGCATCAACCGCGGGAAGCGGAGCATCGCCGTCGACCTCGCGAACCCGAAGGGGCGGGAGGTGCTGCTCCGGCTCGCTGAGACCGCCGACGTGCTCATCGAGAACTTCCGCCCCGGCGCCATGCAGCGGCTGGGGCTGGACTACGAGGCGGTGCGGGCGCGCAACCCGCGCATCGTCATGTGCTCGGTCTCCGGCTTCGGCCAGACGGGGCCGTACGCGCAACGCGCAGCGCTGGACGTCATCGTGCAGGGTATGGGCGGCATGCTGAGCATTACCGGCGAGCCCGGACGCGGCCCCGTGCGCCCCGGCGCGAGCATCGGCGACATCACCGCCGCGCTCTTCGCCACCGTCGCCATCCAGAGCGCGCTGCTGGAGCGCGAGCGCTCCGGCGAGGGGCAGTACATCGACATCGGCATGCTGGACTGCCAGGTCTCCATCATGGAGAACGCCTTCATGCGCTACTTCACGCTCGGCCAGGTGCCGCAGCGCATCGGTACGCGGCACCCCAGCTCCACCCCGTTCCAGGCATTCAAGACCGCCGACGGCCACGTCGTCGTCGCCATCATGGGCGGCGGGACGGACCAGTGGCCGCTCTTCTGCGCCGCGATAGACCACGTGGAACTGATCGACGACGAGCGCTACGGCACCGGCTGGTCGCGCACGCAGCACTATGACGAGCTCATACCCGTGATCGAAGAGGCGATGCTCCTGAAGACGACCGCCGAGTGGGTGGACGTCCTGAACGAGATGGGCGTTCCCGCGGGGCCGGTGCAGGACATCGCGCAGGTGGCGGTCGATCCGCAGGTGAACCACCGGGAGATGTTCGTGGAGATGGAGCACCCGGTGCTGGGGCCGGTGCGGTTCACCGGCAACCCCATCAAGCTCTCCCGGACGCCCAGCGGCCCCAGCCGCGTCCCTCCCCAGCTCGGCGAGCAGACGTTGGAGGTGCTGACTGCCGACCTCGGCATGCCTGAGTCCGAGGCCGTGGCCCTCATGGCAGAGGGGGTCGTCGCGTGATATTCGGCGCGCTTCTCGCGCTCGCCTCCGCCTTCTCGTTCAGCGTCAACTTCATCCTCGTGCGCCGGGGCTTCGCCGACGCGGGTGCGACCGCCGCGCAGGGCGCGTTCATCACGGTGCTCCTCGGCGTGCCGTTCGGGCTCGTGGCCGTCATCGTCACCGGCCAGCTGTTCAACTTCGGCCGGATCTCGCCGGAGGGCTACCTGCTGCTCGCTGCGGCGGGCATCGTCCACTTCGGCATCGGGCGCTACTGCAACTACCGCGGCATCGCCACCATCGGCGCGCCGCGAGCCGCCACCATCCAGGCCATCGCCGTGCCCTACAGCATCGTCATGGCGATGCTGCTGCTCGGCGAGCGTCCGACCCTCCTGATGTACGTGGGCATCGCGCTCATCCTCGGCAGCCCGGCGTTGATGATCGACCGCAGGAAACGCCCCGCCTCATCCGCGGCGCCTTCGCAGGGAAGCGCTGCCCCGGCGAGCGCTGCCCCGGCGAGCGCCGCCACGAGCGCTGCCCCCGCCGTCGAGATGCGCATGGCGGAGGGCTACACGTTCTCCCTCCTTGCGGCTGCTGCCTACGGCACCAGCCCCATCCTGATCCGCGCCGCGGTGGAGGACGCGTCGGACGTCGCCGCCATCGGTACGTTCGTCGCCTACATCGGGGCGTCGGCGATGCTGCTGGCCATGCTCGCGCTGCCCGCGCAGCGGCACCTCGTGGGCACCATCAACTTCCGCTACATGCGGCTGTTCGGCGGCGCGGGGCTGAGCGTCTTCATGGCCCAACTCCTGCGCTTCTTCGCGCTCTCGATAGCCGAAGTGAGCATCGTGAACCCGCTCATGCGCATGATCGGCGTGTTCACGCTCATCCTCTCCTACCTCGTCAACCGGCGGCTGGAGCACATCACGCTGGGCGTCGTCCTCGGCGTGCTGGTGTCGTTCGCAGGCTCCGCGCTGCTGGTGGTCGCGGCGACGGGCCGCTGAGCGATGGAGTCTTGACGTGATCTTCGGCGCGCTGCTTTCACTCGCCTCGTCGTTCTCGTTCAGCGTGAACTCCATCCTCGTGCGCCGGGGCATCGCCGGGGCGGGGGCGACGGCATCGCAGGGCGCGTTCATCACCGTGCTGCTCGGCGTGCCGTTCGGCTTCATCGCAGTCGTGCTCACCGGGCAGGTGCTGCGCTTCGGCGAGGTCTCGCCGATGGGTTACCTCCTGCTGCTCGCGGCGGGCGTCGTCCACTTCGGCGTCGGGCGCTACTGCAACTACCGGTCGGTGGCGGCGATCGGAGCGGCGCGCTCCGGCCCCATCATGGGCGTCACGACCCCGTTCAGCATCCTGATGGCCGTCATCCTGCTCGACGAGGTGGTGACGCTGACCATGCTGATTGCCATCGCCTTCGTCCTGCTCGGCCCGGCGGTGATCCTCGAGCGCAGACCCCGGACTCCGGCGCCTGCCAGCCCTCATCCTGACCCTCTCCCAGTGGGAGAGGGGACGAGGCCCGCGCCCGCGGCGCGGAACCCGCTGGAGGTGCGGCTGCTCGAGGGATACGCGTTCGCCTCGCTCGCGGCGGTCGCGTACGGGACGAGTCCCATCCTCATCCGCGCCGCGCTGATGGACGCTGCGCGGACGGCGGCGATCGGCACGTTCGTCGCGTACAGCGGTGCGTCGGTCGTGCTGCTTGCGACGCTCGTGCTGCCCAAACGGCGGCAGCTGATAGGCGCCATAAACGTGCGCTACATGCGGCTGTTCGGCGGCGCGGGTTCTGCGGTGTTCCTCGCGCAGTTGCTCCGCTTCTTCGCGCTGTCGCTGGCGGACGTGAGCGTCGTGAACCCCCTGCAGCGCATGGCCAACGTCTTCACCGTCGTCCTCACCTGGATGTTCAACCGCTCGCTGGAGACGATCACGCTGCGTGTCGTCGTCGGCGTGCTGGTCTCGTTCGCGGGCTCCGCGCTGCTCGTCTACGCGGCGGCCACGCGGTAGGGGTGGCGGCGTGATAATCGGCGCACTGCTCGCGCTCGGCTCGGCGTTCTCCTTCAGCGTCAATTCCATCCTCGTCCGCCGCGGATTCGCCGACGCGGGCGCGACAGCGGTGCAGGGCGCGTTCATCACCGTGCTGCTCGGCGTCCCTTTCGGGCTCGTGGCGGTCGTCGTCACCGGGCAGCTCCTCAACTTCGGGCAGGTCCCCTTCAACGGCTTCCTGCTGGTCGCCGCGGCGGGCATCGTCCACTTCTGCATCGGGCGCTACTGCAACTACCGCAGCATCGCCGCCGTCGGCGCGTCGCGCACCGTAACCTTCCAGGCCCTGTCCGTGCCGTACAGCATCGTCATGGCCATCGTGCTGCTCGGCGAGCGGCCGACCCTCCCCATGTACATGGCCATCGCGCTCATCCTCGTCAGTCCGTTCCTGATGATCGACCGCCGGAAGCGTCCCGCCCCGTCCACGGAGGGCGCGCGGGCAGGCGGCGCCCCGGCCGTCGAGATCCGCATGGTGGAGGGCGTCGTCTTCTCCCTGCTCGCCTCGGTGGCCTACGGCACGAGCCCCATCCTGATCCGGGCGGCGTTGGAGGACACATCGGGAGTAGCCGCCATCGGCACGTTCGTCGCCTACGCCGGAGCAGCGGCGGTGCTCCTGGCGTCGCTCGCGTTGCCCGCGCAGCGGCACCTGGTCGGCGCCATCAACTTCCGCTACATGCGGCTCTTCGGTGGCGCCGGCCTGAGCGTCTTTATGGCGCAGCTCCTGCGATTCTTCGCGCTCTCCCTCGCCGACGTCACCGTCGTGGACCCGCTCATGCGCACCGTGGGCGTCTTCACGCTCATCCTCTCGTACCTGGTCAACCGGCGGCTGGAGAACATCACGCTGGGCGTCGTGCTCGGCGTGCTGGTGTCGTTCGCAGGCTCCGCGCTGCTGGTGCTCGCCGCCGCGCAGCGGTGATGGGCAGGCCGGGCGGGAGAGTGCCTGGTCCCCTCTCCCTTCGAGAGACCCTTGCGTAGCTGCCTTCAGCGCAGCGCGGTCCTTCCCACCCACCCGCCCGAACGCTTGCGAGGGACACCCCCGCTCGCGGGCTAAAGCCCGTGGCAGAGGGGGGACCCCCTCAACGCTACCCTCATACCGCGGGTCGCCCCGAGGTTCGACAAGCTCACCACGAACGGGATGAGAGTCATGCAAGAGTCTCTACAAGGGGCGGAGTGTTTCGCCCATGCGGGGCGGCGCGGGAATGCGAATGGGGCTGCGCCAGGGTCCCTCGATAGGGGAGGGCGGGCATGGGGATGGACCGGCGGAGTGGATGGGTTGGAGGCGTATTCCTACGACGGCGTCAGCAACAGCCTGACGTACTCGTCGCTGGAGGAGTCCATGAGGTCCTGGTACGTACCCGTGCGGAGGATGCGGCCGTCTCGCACGATTGCGATGCGGTCCGCCATGGCGCGCGCGTCGCCGATGCTGTGCGTCACGTAGAGCGTGGTAGCGCCCGTCTCCTGGTGGAGCCGCCGTATCTCCGTGCGCATCTTCGGCCTGCTGATCGGGTCCAGGCTGCTGAGCGGCTCGTCCATCAGGAACGTCTTGGCTTCTGTCACCATCGCTCGGGCGAGCGCAACGCGCTGGCGCTCTCCGCCCGACAGCTCGTCCGGCTTCCGCGGGAACAGGTACTCCCTGAGCCCGACGCGGCGCGCCACGCTGCCCACCCGCTCCATGATCTGCTGTCCCTTCCACCCCCGCACGCGCAGCGGCAGGCTGAGGTTGGAGTAGCCGCGCTCGTCCATCACGCGCAGGTGTGGCCAGAGGGCCAGGCTCTGGAAGATGAGCTGCACCGGCCTGCTCCCCACCGGGACGTCGTTCACCCGCTCGCCGCCGATGTAGATGTCGCCCTGGTCGGGCACTTCGAGACCGGCGAGCAGGCGCAGCAGCGTCGTCTTCCCGGACCCGGACTCGCCCATGACGGCGAGGAACTCGCCGTCGGCGACCGTGAGGTCCTGGATGTCGACCGCGGGTTGCTCCGTCCGGGGATACTGGAACCGCAGCCGCAATACTCGTATGCCGCTCATCGTTCAGCCTCCGCCGGGAGTATATGGCAGCGGGGAGCGGTGTGCGCTGCGTCGGGGGCTACGCGGTCCGGTCCGCGGCGGGCGGGTCCGTGGGGGTGTCCGCGCCCCCGCCTTCCGCCGAAGGCGCCGGTCTCTCGCTCGGCGCAGGCCCGGCCTGTGCGGCGGCAGGCGTGTGCTCTACGGGCGCGGCAGCAGGCGCCGTTCGGGCGCGCCTCCTGAACGGCCGGAAGACGAACCTGAGGACCGGCCGCAGCAGCCGCAGCGTGAACTCCAGGAGCACCAGGAAGAGCATGTAGTAGAGGATGGTCTCCCGGTGGTCGTTCGTTTCCTGCAAGACCGATAGCGCCGCGGGGATCTCGAAGAAGGACACATCGATGAGGAAGATGGCCAGCACCGCGAACGGCAGTATCTTGGCCACGTCGCGGGAGAGGTCCTCGCTGTAGTACGCGGTCACCCGGATGGCGCTCACGGTCGCCAGCGCGATCAGCAGGATGTCCGCGAACGGACGCTCCCTGGACAGGAACGTGAGGATCAGCGTGAGGACGGCGAACCAGAAGAACGCGTACGCCGGGAATACGATGAGGTACTTGGCCACGTACATGACCACGCCCAGGAGACGCCTCAGCCACCGGTGGCGCGACTCTTCGTAGCGGGACAGGTCCAGCGCGAACATGTCCCTGGCGGAAACCGAGCGGTAGAACCTGAAGACGAAGATGGCGTAGAGGCTTATGCCGAGGACGTACACCCCGACCGGCCCCAGCACTTCCAGCGCGTGGACCACGTACAACCCGTTCGGGAAGATGGACTCCAGGTTCATGGTCGCCGCCTGCCGGGGCGCTCAACCTGCTGCTGCGTGTCCAGCCGCGGACGGCTCATGCGCGCCTCCATGCGTTGCCGGGTCGGGCCGACTCTACTTGCCGCCTGCGCTCGCGTCACCCAACAGAATGTTATCCGGACGGGCGGACGGGCGGCGTGCGTGGGGGACCGGGCCTGCTAGGGGACGAGCGTGCCCGGCTCCGAGGCCCAGACCCAGTAGCCCCTGCCGTTCACGATCTCCGGCGGCTCGTCGTCTTCCTCGCCGTCCTCGGAGGGCTCGTCATTCTTGTCGTCCTCGTGCGATACGCGCGTGAAGCGGTTGTACTGCGGGTCGAAGGTGTAGGCGACGCTCCACTCGATGCTGCCGAAGTAGTTGTCGGCTTCGCCGCTGCCGCCGCCTTCCGCCCCGGGGGCCGTGCCCGCCGGGTTCTGGAACACGTCCACGACGCCTACCAGGTTCCACCCGTGGAAGATTCGCACCGTCTGCGGCACGGACGTCGGGTCGGTCTCGGGGATCAGCGGAGCCAGCGTGTCGAACGACTTCGCGAATACCCAGTAGCCGAAGCCCACCTCGATCCGTTCCAGGCTGCCGCGCCACGAGCCGTCGGGGTCGACCGCCGCCGTCAGCCAGTTGCCGTTCTGGTAGGACATCACCGCGGTGACGCCGCCGAAGGGCGGGATGACCGCGTTCAGCGACGGGTCCGCCGGGTTGCCGGGCAGCGAGATGAGGTTCCAGCCCGGCGACACATCCAGCTCGTACGCGCCGCGCGCCAGCACCGAGAAGCGGAATTCGCCCTCCACCTCGTTGCCCGCGGTGTCGACGGCCGTGTAGGCGACCTCGTGGCGTCCCTGCGCCAGGTTCCCGGCCTGGATCGCGAACTGCGCGTCGTCCACCCTGCTGAGCCGCCCCGACGCGTCGTTGCCGTTCAGCGTGATCTCCGTTATCCGCACCATGCCGTGCGAGTCCGAGTACTCAGCGTCCGGGTTCTGGTCGCCGCAGCCGCCCGATGGGCAGAGTGCGTACTCGCTGGCTTCGTCCGGGAAGCGGAGCGCGATCAACGGGCGGGCGCTCTCCGTCTCGTCGTTCTCCTGTCCGCGGCGCGGCGTCACCCGCAGGTCGGGTGTCGCGTCGCCGTTGAAGTCCGTGTCCACCTCGACCAGCATTCCAGCCTTGTGCATCGCGGCGAGGTTCAGGGGGTCGCCCACGCTCGGCGGGCCGCCCTGGAGCGTGTCCGGAGACCAGCCGGGGCTCGCGACGGCGTTGCGCTCCTCGTCGACCGCGTACACGATCACGCCGATCATCTCGCCCAGGCCGCTCAGGCCGGACGCCTTGTACGCCCTGCGCCAGTGGAGCGGGTCCTCCTGCTCGGTGAGCGGGTTGCCCGTATTCAAGGTCCGGATCGAGTAGACCAACTTGCCGGTGCCCCTGCCGCTGCTGGTCTGTCCCTCCTCCGTCGTGATGCTCACGAAGTAGACCGTCGGCCTGCGCCGCAGCTCCTCGTCCGACCGCACGTCCACCACGAACTCGCCGCGCCCGTTGACCACGGGGCGGGGGTCGTCTTCGTCCCTCGCGACCGGGGCCGGGATGGAGTCAAGGGACGCGCCTTCCGCGAGCGCCCTGACGCCCACCGTGAAGCGCGGCGCGACGTTGTCGATGACCCGGGTGACGTCTTCGGAGTCGTTGGGGTTGCCGGCCAGGTCGTAGACGATGCCGCCGAAGAGCAGCAGGTCCGGCGTCTCGTTGGACTCCAGCTCGCGCGCCAGCTCGAGGTAGACGCGGCTGCGGGGGTCTATCGGATCGCCGTTGATGTCCTGAGGGGGATCGTCCGCAGACCCGCTGCCCGGGTGGATGATGCCCACCACGCTGTGCCCGGCCACCGTGAACCGCTCCGGGTCGATCCCCGTCCGCAGCGGCTCACCGAAGTCCACCATGATGTAGGAGCGGTCCGAGACCTCTTTCTCCTCGCGTGTGTCGTAGCCGACGCCCGCCCACACCTGCACGACCCTCGGTTCGGTGTCGTCCAGCGTGAACTTGTACGGCTCCATGTCGTTGTCGTCGATTTCCGCATAGGACACGGTCTCGTTGCCGGTGCGGTCGCGGGCGACCACCAGCATCTCGTAGTTGCCCTCATCCATGTTGTTGCCGGGCGCGGAGAACGCGTAGGCGACGCCGGGGCTGTTCCCGACGAGCGTCCAGCGCCCCCTGTCCGTGATGTCCGGCCCGGAGGAGGTGCTGACGGAGCGCCCCACCCTGACAGCGATGTCCTGCGTACGCCCGTTCACGTAGACCTGCCCGCTGGAGCGGACGGTTAGCGGCTCGCCGGTGGTGTTGTGGTCGCGGTCCCCGTTGATCTGCTTGAGGTCGCCGTCATCGGAGACCACGAGCTCGCCGTCGTGCCGCAGGCCGGAGTCGTCGTCGCGCACTTCGAACGAGAAGTCGACGCGGCTGGTGCGGGAGGCGCTCTCGTGCTCAGGCTTGATATCGCTCAGATCCGGCCCTTCGCCGTCGACGCGCAGCGACACCTGTCCCGCGCCCTGCACGCTGACGTTGACGGTCTCGCCGTGCCGCGCGAGGAGTGAGGGTGTCCCCTCTAGGGCTATGCCATCCGCGTAGTTGGGGGGAACGTCCGGCGTGTTAGGGTCGTCCCTCACGCACGCCGGGCCGTTGCTCGACACGTACTCCTGCCCGGCAGGCAGCTCGGCGCGCGAGTCCAGGATACGGACGAACGCCTGGTAGTACGTCTGCCCTCCCGTGTCGGCGGTTACCGGCATCTGCACCGTGATGGAGCCGCGTCCGCTCCTCACCGTCGCCTCCGCGCAGCCGTCGGCGTTCGCCGTCGCCTCGGAGGAGTCCACCGTGATGAGTATCGTGTTGTAGGCGGCAGGGTTGTTGGAGACGTAGAGCGTGGTGCCGAAGTAGGTGTACTGAGGCTGTACCAACGGGTTACCCAGGTACGCGGAGTTGCCGGTCGTGAGTTCGCCATTCATGCCGCCTCCCACCGTCCCAAGGGTTGGCGTCGTGGGAACGGGGTGGATGGGGGGGTACGCTCCGTATGAGTTCGGGCCCGCGTTCTTCTCGATCTGCGCGTCCGAGATGTCCGCAAACACGCCGACGGCCAGCCCTCCGCCACTGCTGGTCTGCCCGAAGGTACGGTCGAAGTTCTGACCGGACGCGGGGAACAGCACGAGCAACGCGAAGCCCATGGCCGCAAGCGCCGCCAGCAGGACCGGCTGTCGGTGTCTTCGAATGAACGCCACTGTCATCTCATCGTTTCCGGTACGCGGACACTGCCGCTACTCTTCATTGTCGCACGGAAGAGAGGAGAACACCGCGCGATCCTTCTCCCGCGCCTGTCGTGCCGTAACTGGGACCGAAAGACCATTTCAGGTTTAGCAGAGCAACGGCGTGAAATCACTGAGATAGTGCTGCGTAAGTCGATGTCTTCGCCCTGCGAAGCGTCCTAGTCGCGCGGGTCGAGCCTGCGCAGGAAGTCGCGGGGGTTGTCGGCGATGGCGAGCAGGTAGCAGACCGACGCCAGGAGCGCGGCGAACCCGGCCAGCAGGAAGAGCCCGCCCGCGAGCGAACCGGCGACCGAGAGCGCCGCCGCCGCCAGCAGTGCCAGGCTCCGAGCCAGGCCCTCCAGCCTGAACGCGGCCCCGAGCGCGAGCAGCGCGCCCGCGACGATGAGCGGCGGTAAGAGGAGGAGCCACCCGGAGTCGAGGTCGCCTGCGGAGGCGGCGAAGAGGCCGAAGGCGATGACTCCCTGCCCACCGCTGAGCACCGCGCCTCCGAGGACGAGCGCGGTCGAGTCCCGTCTGCGTCGCCAGCGGTTGCGCTCCAGCCAGACGAACGGGACGGCAGCCGCCGCCCCGACGACGACGAGCACCGCGATGAGGACCGCCTGGGCTGCCACGGGCTAGGCTCCCCCCGAGGGAGAGGGGGACGAAAGCCCCGCCGTAGTCACGGCTCGAACCGGTAGGCGACGGGCAGTTCACCCGGGTCGCTGACGGACGCGTCGGTGTGGTGGTAGATGACCTGGATGCCGGGGGCGCAGTCGCCGAATTCGTCGCAGGCGAGGAGGCCGGTGAGGCCGGGAAAGCCACCCGCTCCCGTGCCGTAGGCGAGGGCCGTGTCGTTGGAGACGTCCCGGACGGCCTGCCGGAGCTCGCTGCGGCTGATGCGCAGCGTCCCCTCGTCGTCGATGCCGATGAGGCGAGTGAAGAAGTTGCCGTCGTCGGGGACGGCGGCGCGGCGGATAGCGGAGAGGAGGAGAGTCGCGGCGTCGTAGGCGTGCGCCCAGTAGGGCGAGAGATGGGCGAACTCGCTGTACTCGGCTTCGAACGCGGCCAGCGCCTCGGCGGCGGTCCTGCCGGTGGCGATGTTGAAGTTGGCGTCCTGGTGGGTGGGAGGGCCGGCGAAGTAGACGCCCTCGCTCTCCGGCAGGGCGAGGAACTCCGCTTCCAGCGCGCCGTCGGCCGATATGAACGTCGCGTCCTCCAGGCGGTTGGGCTCCCGCGCCTGCCGGATGAAGTGCTCGGCCTCCTCGGAGAAGATCGGGAAGAAGACTCCGTCCGGCTCCGCGACCGCGAACTCCCGGATCACGTCCGCCATGTCCGTCTGTCCCTTCTCGATAGCGCCGAAGGCGGGAACGCTGCCGCCTCGGTCGCGGAACGCTTCTCTGAACGCCCTCGCAAGGGCGCTCGTGTAAGGGTCGCCGTCGTGCAGCGCGACCACGCGGCGCAGGCCGAGTTCGTCGTAGGCGAAACCGGCGACCGCCTGCCCCTGGTGGAGGTCGTTATTGGCGACTCTGAAATACCCCGCGTGGTAGCTGCGGCCCGAGTTGCCGCGCAGGTCCGAGGTGAGCACGGGCGAGGTGTTGGAGGGAGAGATCATGACGAGTCCGGCGACGCTGATGCGGGGGGACGCCGCCACCGCAGCCACCGAGCACGACGTGCCGATGACACCCAGCACTTTCGGATCGTCGACGATCTCATCCGCGCCATCGTGTCCTCCCTCCCGTGAGCACATGGAGTCTACGGGCGGGCCGAGCTCCACCTCGTGGCCATGGACGCGGCCGAAGTGGTCTACGGCCATCTCGACGGCGGCGCGCGATGCGCCGGTCCCCGAGAGCAGCGTACGGACCTCGATGGGCTCGCCGGGGCCGATGACGACGATGTCCGGGTCGCCAGCCCCGCCGCAGGCGGCGGTTGCGAGCGCGAGGGCCGCGAGGATGGCCGTCTTCAGGGATCTACGGTGCATGCGGTTCCCTTCATCGTTGGTTGGTGCAGCCACATTGTCGTTCCGAGCGGAGCCGCCCCCCACTTGTCATTCCGAGCGGAGCCCGCGCTTCAGCGCGCAGGATCCTCTCAGGTGACCTCCGTTGCTGCAGACGCTTCCGGAGAGATGTTTCGGCTGCGCTCAACATGACAAGCCCACTCCCATCCCCACCGGTGTGGCCTGTCGGCCACGCTGGATCCCCGCCTTCGCGGGAATGACGAGAAGTGGCGGGAATGACTGGTCCGCATATGACTACCAGACGCTGCCCTGGAGGCCGGGGCTGGTGATGGCGCCCTGGCTGGCGGAGGCGACGCTGCGCGCGTACTTGGCGAAGACGCCGGTCGTGTAGCGCGGCGGCGGAGCGCTCCAGCCCTCGCGGCGGCGCGCCATCTCCTCGTCCGGCACCTCGGCCTCCAGCACGCGGCGCTCCACGTCCAGCACGATAGTGTCGCCGTCCCGCAGGAAGGCGAGCGGACCGCCGTTCGCGGCCTCCGGCGTGATGTGGCCGACCATGAAGCCGTGCGTCGCGCCGGAGAAGCGTCCGTCTGTGATGAGCGCGACGGTGTCGCCGAGGCCCGCGCCCTGGATAGCCGCGGTGACGGCCAGCATCTCGCGCATGCCCGGCCCGCCGACCGGTCCCTCGTAGCGAATCA
>JAPOOH010000057.1 GCA_026713505.1 Chloroflexota bacterium
CGAGGCGCAAGCTCGCATTGCTCATTATCCTCGCGCTGCTGCCGCTGGGACTGGCAGTCATCCTGGACTCCACCGTCGCGGAGGGAGGCACGCTCATCGGGCCGGTGCTCGGTGGGCTCGTCATCTCCGTCACGCTCCCGATCACCGTGATGGTGCTCGCGACCGGCGCGTTCGGCAACGAAGTCGAGGACCGCACGCTGAGCCTGCTCACCACCAAACCCGTGCCGCGCTGGACGATCGTGCTCGCCAAGTTTGCCGCGACCGTCGCGGTCGCCGCCCCGCTCATGGTGGTTGTCGCTACGGTCATCACGACGATGGATGCGGAAGGCACCGGGAACGCTCCGCTGGCAGCCGCGGTGGGCGTGGTCGTCGGCGTCGTGGCCTACGCATCCGCATTCACGTGGCTGGGGCTGCTCACGACGCGGGCGCTGGGTTTCGGGCTCGTTTACGTGTTGCTGTGGGAGGCGCTCATCACGACTTTCCTGAGCGGAACGCGCTACCTGAGCATCCGAAGTTACATCTTCGGCACCGCGCACGGGCTCAACGACCGGGCATTCGGCGAGGACCTGACCATCGCTCTCACCCCTGCCCTCGTCGGCGCGGCGCTCGTGACGGTGGTGTTCTTCCTGCTCACGGTGCGGCGGCTCAGCCGAATGGACATCCAGTAAGCGCTGCGTGCGCCTGAGCGACTAGAATCGGACGGCTCGGTAGGGTTCCGAGCGAACACACATGGGCGAGTCATCCAGGAAGAAATCATGGTGGCGCGACAGCACGCTCATCACGATGGTGAGCCTGTTGGTCGTTGTCTCATTGGTGGCTTTCCTGCAGCACGGTGTCGACGGCCTGCGCGAGGGCGGCGAGAACTCCGTGTCCATCATCCGGCAGGCTGCCCCCGCTCTGGTCCTGGGGTTCATCCTTGCCGGACTGCTCACCGTTCTCTTCCCGCCGCGTGTGGTGGGACGCTGGATGGGAGACGAGGCCGGGGCAAAGGGCGTGCTCATCGGCGCGGCGGCCGGCGTGCTCTCTCCCGGCGGGCCCTACGTCATGTACCCCATCGCGGCTGCGCTCATGCACGGGGGTGCGGGTATCGCTTCCATCTCCGCCTTTTCCGCAGCGCGAAACATCTTCACGGCTAACCGCTTCCTCGTCTATGAACTCCCGTTCCTCGGTGTACCGCTCGCGCTGGCCAAGACCTTCGCTACGCTCTGGATGATCGGTGTCGGGGCGTTGCTGGTGCCCGTTGTGTTCCGCCTCATGCCGCGCAGCGCGCAGGAAGCGGCGCGGTCGCGCATCGGGGCGTCCGATCAGGAGGAGACACCGTGACGCTCTACCTGCTCGCCGGAGTCGTAGCGCTCACAGGCGCCCTCGTTTTGCGCAAGGACGGCTTCTCCGGCTTCCGCAGGGGCGCCACAACCAGCGGACTGCTCTTGCGTTCCGTCGCGCGCATGCTGGTGCTCGGCATGGTGCTTGCGGGCATGACGCAGGTCATCCTGCCGCAGGAAGTCATCACGCGCTGGATCGGCGACGAGTCCGGTTTCACCGGCATCCTCATAGGCGCGGCAGTGGGGATGCTCATCCCCGGCGGACCGTACGTAGTCATCCCGCTGGCAGCGTCGATCTTCCTCGCGGGCGCCGGTGTCGGCCCCGTGGCGGCGCTCATCACGGCATGGAACACCATTCCCTTCACGCGCACGGTGATGTGGGAGTTGCCGTTCCTCGGAGGAGCGTTCACGACGAGCCGCATGCTGGTGAACCTGCCCTTCCCGATAGTGGCTGGCCTGTTGTCTCCCCCCGTCTACCGGCTGTTGGTGTGACGTTCGCTAGGAGCCGAACACTTCCAGCGTCGGGAAGAGCAGGTCATCGAGGAGCGTCTCGCGCTGGTACGGGAAGCCTACGACGAGGGCGACCAACACGCTGGTGGCGCCGGTGTCTGACGCAGGCGTCTGGGCCCCGGCCACTATCTGGAGCCTCCCCTCGATCTCGATGAGAGCTATGCGCCAGTTCAACTCTCCCGCTGGGAATGTGTCCAGCTCCTCCGGCGTCACACCCGGGATACTGCCGACTTGCTGTTCCATGAACTGCTCGACCGTTATGCCGGGAATGACGGCCTGGATGAGCACGGGGCCTGCTATCTCGTGACGCAGGTATCTGCCCGGCAGGTCTTCCAGCGGCTCCCAGCCTTCGGGTTCCGCGACCTTCACGCCGAACGGGGAGTCCGCAGGCGTGAGGGTTATCTCTCTCAGGGGCTTCACCCACGCGGGCGACGAGAACTCCGCCGATACGCACGAAGCGTCCGGCCCGTCGTCGCCGTCCAAGAAGGAGTTGATGATCGACTTGGCGCAGTCCCCTTCGAGTAATATCCCGTGCCCCGTGGCAGGGAACTCGACGAACGTGGCGTTGGAGAGGTTCACCGCTACCGCCATACCCGCCGAGGGCGGGGTGATAGGGTCGAACTCGCCTGCGAGGACCAGCGTGGGAATGTCGCTCCGCACGGGCTCGTTCTCCAAGGGCGGAGACGGCTGCACGTCCCAGAGCGCGCACGTGTCGATCGCATCCTGCGCATACGTCCCCTCGGGGTCCTGCAGACGAGCGAACAACGGGCTGGCCTCGACGCTGGCGGCGATCGCTTCTTTCGTTGTGAAGGCGGCCTCATCCGCGCAGCGCGTCGAGAGGTGCATTCCAACAGAGAAGAATGCGTCATTGATGAGGCTGTTGGAGAGCATGAGGCCCGCAGGCTCAACGTTCCCCTTCGCGGCCTCCGAAATGATCTCCGGCAGCCATGGTATGACGTCGGTCTGGTAGAACGCCTCGAAGATCAGCCACGCGAGCCGCTCGCCGGTCATCAGAGTATCGACCACTTCCCCGTCGAGCGAGAACGACGCCTCGCCCGGTTCTGGCGAAGCCGAGAGCCTGTCGAACGCCTCGGTGAGCGTGCCTTCTAGATCGGGATAGTGTTCGTTACAGGCGCTCTCTGCCGCGCAGGAATCAAGGAGCAGACGGAACGCCCGTTCGGAGCTCAGTGCGATGCTCGCGAAGAGGTCCGCCTCCAGGGGGTAGGAGGAATCCAGGACAACGCGACGCACACCCTCCGGGAAGTCGCGCATCACGTTCTGCGCCAGTCGCGTTCCATACGATACGCCGTAGATGTCCCACTGCTCGTGACCGAGCGCCATGCGAAGGCGGTTTACGTCGGCTGCGTTCGCCGCGCTGTTGACCAGGGAGAGGTCTACCCCTTCTTCCATGAAACGGTCGCGGCACCTTTGCAGCGCATCCAGATAGCGTTCGTTCTCCTCGGCGAGCGGGAGCGCCTGGCTTATCAGTTCCCGTGTGAGTTCACGTGTCTCGGGACAGCTGAGCGCGGGCTCTGAGAAACCGGCGCCGCGCTGGTCGAACACGATCACGTCCCTGCTCTCGTTGAGCGGTCCGAGAACCGCGCCGCCGCCTACCGCCAGTCCTTCCAGCGCGTTACCGCCGGGACCGCCCTCGAGGTATACGACAGGGACGTCACTGGACTGCTCACCGGTCGCGGGGAAGACGGCGACGACGATCTCGTATGTCCCGGCTGCCGGGTCGCCGTAATCGGCGGGGACAGTCAGGTAGCCGCATTGCGCAGCCCAGAGCGGGGTGCCGGGCTGGGTGCTGAACGGACAGGGGTTTTCGACGAACGCATCCACTGCCGCGGGGATGTCGGAAGAGAGAGCGGGAGTCGCCGTTGGCTCCGGCGTAGGCGATGGAGTGGCGTCCGGTTCCGGGGCCTGCGTCTGCGTTGGTACCGGTGTTGCTGTTGGCTCCACAGTGGGCATTGGAGTGGGGTCCGGTTCCGGGGTCGGCGCCGGGGTCGGCGTTGCTGTCGGCACGGGCGTGGGTGTGGGAGTCGGTTCCGGGGAAGTACAGGCTGTGATGGCGAAGACCAGGAGAAGGGCAAGGCAAACGGAGGCGGCGACATGGGGGAATCTCATGGACGAATCCTAGCAGAAGGAAGGGCGCCCGCATGGGCGCCCCTCTTCAACTGGCGCATGGCTTGGGTCCCGGATGGCTAGTCTTCGGAAGTAAGCTCGCCTTGGCCTCGGTACATCCCCAGTCCGATGAA
>JAPOOH010000058.1 GCA_026713505.1 Chloroflexota bacterium
AGCGCCGCGCGTGACCTTCCACGCTCTCCCGGTCCGTCTCCACGCTCCCGTGTTCCATCGCTCCCCCTCTGCGCAAGCCTTGTACTTTTCACTCGTGGGCCTTGCGCGGAATGCCGGTCCAAGCCCGTGCAAGCCTTGCTGTTTCCACTCGTGGGCCTTGCAGTCGACCGTGCATTGAGCCCCACACCCGAAGTGCTTCCTCCCGATGCGACGCACCACCCGTCCGATAGGCGGCGGCCTTGCCCACGACTGCGCTCATCTCCTCGGACAAACCTTGAATCTCTGTACACGTACATGACACCACAGGACGGCCCGCCGAGCCCATGCGCCATAACGGGTGTCACGCGTGACACCCGTTATGCGGCCTTCCGAAGCGCCTGCCTCCTTCCTCAGACTGGATGCAGCGCTGCCACCGGTCCCATCGGGGCCGCGAAGAGCAGCTGCAGACGTGGAATGGCGAAGCGGCCATGGCGGCCGCAACAGGAGGAGCAGCGATGTGCCGATAGGGCGACCGAACAGCACAGCCGATGAACGAACGAGCGCCGGGCGCCCTCCGCCCGCGCAACTCGAGAACAGGAGCACAACGATCATGGAAAACCTCACCATCGCTGACGTCGTCGAGGTCCTAGTGGTGCTAACGGGTGCCATCGGCACCGCACTGTGCCTCTACGCCGCGACCCCCTACCTCACCGAAAGCGGCGTGCGCCGCCAGTTCGAGCACGCCGCACCCGCCATCCGGATGGCCGCGGTCGGCCTCGTGCTGATCGTGGTCGCCTTCGGCATCGTCGAGCCCGCCATCACTCCCCGCTGTCCCAGCCCGACCGGCGGCGGGAGCGAGACGACCGCCGCCCGGGCCGGGCACACATCCCCCCTGGTGGTTCACCACCCCGCAGACCGTGAGCGACGAACGCCATCCGCGCTCTCGCTCACGGCATCAGGAGCGCAGACCAACGGCACACCAGACGAGGAAGGAGGGACCACATGGGACTGAGATCGCTGTTCAACGACAGGAACAGGAACGACGGAACCCCGAAGACCCCGAAGCTGCTGGAGATCACGTCGCCGCGCACCGACAAGCGCACCATGCTCACCGTCGAGAACCTCCTCGGCTCCATCGCCGTCTCCGAGTCCTTCTCGCTTGAGACCGCGGGCTCCGCAGACGGCGTCTCCGTCATGGCGCGATGCCACGACGAGGACGTGCTCCGAGGGCAGCTCGGCGCGCACTATCCCCAGGTGCGCATCAGGGAGGTCGCGCCCGAGGACGACCCCCTGCGCATCGACGAGGGCGAGCAGGCGTGGACGATGACCCTGCGCTCCGCAGGCCCGGAGTACGTCCCCCTGCGCACGTTCCACGACCGTGACCTCACCGACCCCGGCTCCGATCCCCTCCTCGCCGTCCTCGGAGCGCACTCCGACCTCAACGATGGCGAGCGCGTCGTCACGCGACTGCGCATGCGCTCGCTCGGCCCCGACTGGGCCGTCCACCACCAGCAGCTCGCCTACGAGCGTCCCGCCGTTCCAACGCCCACGCCGTCCGCCGCAGGGTCCCCCGGCACCCCGTCGACCAATCCCACCCACATCATCGTCCTCGCTCTCGGCGCCGCCGCCGCCCTCACGGCCTACAACTGGGTGCAGGCGGGCGAGACGTGGAAGGCCGTCCTCATGGGGATCGGCATCGTCGCGCTGCTCGCCGCCGCCGGCTGGGTCAAGGCGCGCTTCTTCAAGAAACCCCGCGTCTACGCGCCCGCCCTCGTCGCCGAGAAGACCTCCCGCATGGCCTTCGACGCCGACATCCAGGTCACCGTCATCCTCCCGTCGAGCGGGAAGCCCGAGCGCGCCGAGGCCATCATGAAACGCATCTCGGCTGCCTACCGCCACTACGACAACCCCGCCGGGGCAAGCTTCACCATCGGCGGGATCCAAACCGTCGATGTCCTCGACGTCTCGCTCGGACCCGCGCCCCGCGGTCTCTTCGGCAGGCGCAGCGCCATCGGCGTCCGCGAGGCCGCAGCCCCCTCGCACCCGCCCGGCCCCGGCGACGACATCCCCCTCGTCGAGCGCTCGGACGCGCGTGCGCTCATGCCGTCGCCACGGGCCGTCAGCAGCGGCGCTCCCGTGGGCGAGACCGCGGCGGGCAGGGTCCGCACCATCCACTTCTCCGACGACGTGACCCACCTCAACCACGTCTACTTCGCCCGCACCCGCATGGGCAAGTCCACCCTCATGCACCACGTCGTCGTCCACAGGATGCGCGAGAAGGCCGCAGGACACGACCACGACGCTATCATCGTCGTCGACCCCCACGCGGACCTCGTCAACGGCCTCCTAGAGCACGTTCCGGAATCCCTCATCCCCCACGTCCGCCTCATCGACCTCGCGGACGCCACCGGCGCTGTCGGCATCAACCTCCTCGACGCGCGTATCTTCACCGACCGCGACCGCACCGCCGACGCCGTCGTCCGCATCTGCAGGGGGCTGTGGGAGCAGTGGGGACCGCGCATGCAGTCGATCCTCGAGCACACGGTCAAGACGCTCCACGAGGCCAACGCCCACCCCGACGCCGACCCGGCCGCCCAGCACACGATCCTCGACGGCCTGCGCATGGTCTCGGAGGCCGGGTTCCGCGAGAGGGTGCTCAAGCGGGTCTCCGACCCCTACCTGAAGGACTGGTGGACCCGGGTCTTCAAGGGCTGGAACTACCAGACGCGAGCGGACGCCCTCGCCCCCGTCCAGACCCGCCTCTCCTACTACGCATCCTCC
>JAPOOH010000059.1 GCA_026713505.1 Chloroflexota bacterium
CCTTCCGCCTGGAGGGGGGAGGGATGGGATGGGGGTGACCCGGCGGGCGGGGTGTGAAAGGGGGAGTGCGGCGGGGCTCCGCCCCGCTGCCGGGGACGTGGGGGTGTCCCCCACAAGCGTCCGCGCGGGTGTGCGGGGAGAACTGCGCCCGCTAAGCGGAACAATCCAGGGCCACTAGTTCTCCGAGAAACCGTGCGAGGGATTGCGCCGCCTGCGGCGCTCCAGCTGTTTGCGAGCGTCCTTCAGCAACTCGAGCTCGTCCCACAGACGGTCGAACGCGGGCTGCTCCAGCAGTTTCTGCTGTACGGACAGGTTGCCCTGGAATATCTGCGCCACCTGGTAGGAGAGCACCTCCGGGTCGTCCGGGAAGTTCACCTCCCGCACGTAGCCCCCGCGAGAGGCGACCAGCTGCCGCACGAAGGAGGCCGCGTCGTAGCGCACGTTCTCGACCAGCGACGGGTCCACCATCTCGTGGCTTTCGTCCGTCAGGTACTCCACCTCGGCGGCTAGGTACGGGTTATGGCGCAGGAACTCCCGCACCTTGAAGCGGCGTCCGCCCACGGCAACGACGCTCAGCCGTCCACCGCCCGCCTCGTTCGTCGTCATGATGTGCGCCGTGGTGCCGGTCTCGAACGGCGTTACGTCGTCCGCCCCGACTTCGACACCCTCCTTGAGCAACAGCACGCCGAACGGCTCGTCGTTCGCCAGACATTCGTCGGTGAGTTGCAGGTAGCGAGGCTCGAATACAACGAGCGGGAGTTCCATCCCCGGATACAGGACCACGGCCTGCAGCGGGAAGAGGCGGAGGTATCCGGTTTCAAGGTTGTCGGCCATGCGGGAGAGTGTACAGGCGCAGCCTCGTGCGTCAACCGCCCGCGCTCCCCGATTAGGGATCCCCGACCGTGCGGACGTTGATGTCGTTCGGGATGCCGCCCGCGCCGATGCGCGTCGCGCCGAAAACGACTACGCGGTCGCCGGTCATGACTGCGCCCCGCTCCCGCAGCGTGGAGAGCGCCTGCACTACCCTGTTCTCCGTGCGGTCGGGAAGGTCCGCGCGGATCGGCCGAACGCCGTACCAGAGCGCCAGTCCGTTGCACACGCCGGGGTCCGGAGTGAAGGCGTAGATGGGGGCCTTGGGCCGCAGGTGGGAGATGGCCTTGGCCGTATGGCCGGACTGCGTGAATACCACCAGTGCGGCAGCGTGCAGGCTCTGCGCCACGAAACGCGCAGCCTGTGCCATCGCGTGGGACTCGTCGTGCGGATGCTTCACGTGGAACGGCGTCTCCGCGGTTTCCGCCTGCAGCGCGATGCGGCCCATCGTGGCGATCGCCTCGACGGGGTACTGCCCGATGGCTGTCTCCTCGGACAGCATCACGGCGTCCGTGCCGTCCAGGATCGCGTTTGCGATGTCGCTCGCTTCCGCCCTCGTCGGCATGGGGCTGTCCAGCATGGACCCCAGCATCTGTGTCGCAGTGATGACGGGCTTCCCTGCCTCGTTCGCCATGCTGATGATGTGCTTCTGGAGCAGGGGCACACGCTCCGGGGAGACCTCGACGCCAAGGTCGCCCCGCGCCACCATGATGCCATCCGATTCCTCGATGATGTCCGCCAGGTGCTCGATGGCCATCGGGTGCTCGATCTTGGAGATGATGGGTGGCGCGGTGCCCATCTTACGCAGCAGCTCCCGGCAGGAGCGTACGTCGTCCCCGCTCCGAACGAAACTCATAGCAACGTAGTCCACGCCGATGAACGCGCCGTACGCAAGGTCCTTCCGGTCCTTCTCGGTGATCGGGTCCGCCGTGACGCTGGAGTCAGGCAGGTTGACGCCCTTGTGCGATGTGAGCACCCCGCCGGCGACGACTGATGCGCGCATGCTGTCGCCGCTTACCTCCGCAACGCGCAGCACCAGGTTCCCGTCCGCGATCAGGATCCGGTCGCCTGCGCTCACGTCGTTGACGAGTCTGGGATACGGGATCGAGACGGACCCCTCCGTCGTCGGCACATCGTCCTGTACCACGCGAACGGTCTCGCCCGGCGTGAGCCGTATGCCGTCGCCGTTCTCCACTACTCCCGTGCGTAGACGCGGTCCCTGGATGTCCTGCAGCAGCGCGACCGTGCGCCCGACTTCGGCACTGATCTTGCGGATGCGCGGAACGGTCTGCTCCAACTCCTCGTGCGTCGCGTGCGAGAAGTTCAACCGGAAGACGTCCACGCCAGCCGCGATGGCCTGCCGCAGGTGGTCGTCCGGGGCAAGCGAGGGCCCCAGCGTGGCAACGATCTTGGTGTGGCGCGGGAAGATGGTCATGCCCTGCGATGATAGCAAACCAGCGCCTCCGCTCGTGAAACCTGAGCGGAACACAACAACGAGGAGCTGCCCGAGCACCACCGCGCGCGACGCTGCTAGAATCTGCTGCCTATGGCGCTTTCCAAGGAAGACAACGCACTGCTGACACACGTGGGCCCGGAAACTCCCATGGGAGAGCTCTTCCGCCGTTTCTGGACGCCCGTCCTACTCGTGCACGAGCTCCCTGAGCCGGACTCGCCCCCGATACGGGTCAAGCTCTTCGGCGAGTTCTTCGTCGCCTTCCGCGACTCCCGGGGCAGGCTTGGCCTGCTGGACGCGCGATGCCCCCACCGCGGCGCCGATCTCTCTTTCGGCCTAGTCGAGGAGGGTGGCATCCGGTGTGGGCGCTGCTATTGGAAGTTCGACGTGGAGGGCAACATCCTGGACATGCCCTTGGAACCGGAGGACAGCCCCCTCTGGACGGAGGTCAAGGCGCCCGCGTTCCGCATCGTCGAGTTCGGCGGCCTGCTCTGGGGCTACGTCGGCCCGCAGGACGACGTGCCGGACCTTCCCGAGTTCGAGTGGACGCGCGTCGAGCCTCATCAGCGCTACCTCTCCCGCTTCCTGGTCGAGTGCAACTACATGCAGGCCGTGGAGGGCGGGCTGGACGCCGCGCGCGTAGCCGCGCTCCAGAAGGCCGGGGCGCTCGGCCCGGACGACCCCATGGGCGAGGAAACCGCTCACCTCGTGCAGGCCCGCGAGACCGAGTACGGACTGCTCGTCGGCACCGCAGTCGAGTCCGAGGCGCAACAGGCGGACATGTCCGTGACTCAATGGCTCATGCCGTTCTACACCACGCTCGCCTCCGGCAGGCGCGGCATCTACGAAGGCACGGCATGGGCTCCGATAGACAACGAGAGCACTATGGCGTTCGCCGTCACCTACAACCCCCGCAGGCCCCTCAGCAAGCGCATCCTCACCGAGATACGCCAGGGCAAGCGTATCCATCCCAGGCTGGAAGAGGGCGTGTACCGCCGCGAGCGCAACCGCGAGAACGGATACGTGCCGGAGGGCAGTGAGCGCCCGTCCGACTTCGCCTCGCGGTTCGAGACTTCGTTCGAGATGGCACTCGCCTGCCAGGAGAGCATGGGCGCCATCGTCGACCGATCCCAGGAGATGCTGGGCCCCAACGACGGCGCGATCGAGGGCGCGCGCCGCATCCTCATGCAGGCCGCGGTAGACCTGATGGAGGGGACCATCCCCGTCATCGTCCACAAGGGCGAGGCCTACCGCGTCCGCGCTCACGACGCGCGGGTGGCCGAGCCTGACTCGTTCGACGAGGACGAGCGGGTGCTGATGGGCATCGCCCCCGAAGTCTGACCGTGGCCGGCTACTCGGGCACGCCCCTCCCACGGAAGCTCGGCATCAAGCCGGGCGCGACGCTTGCCGTACATAACGCCCCAACGGGATTCGACGCGATACTCGGGGACCTGCCGAACGGAGTACGGCGAGCAGGCGACAGCGACCCCGGTGTCGACGTGCTCATCGCCTTCCACGTCAGCCGAGGGGGGTTGGGATCGGCGTTCCCCGCTCAGGCACGCCGCATCGCACCCAACGGCGGCTTCTGGGTAGCATGGCCCAAGCGCACCTCCGGCGTGCCGACCGACCTCACCGAGGACGTGCTGTGCGAGGTGCTCCTCCCCACAGGCCTCGTCGACAACAAGGTCTGCGCGATAGACGACACGTGGTCCGGCCTGCGGTTCGTCGTGCGCAAGGAACACCGCGCCGCCTGGCCACCCGCCTGGTAGGAATCTGATCCTATCTCCTGGGGAGAGGCGCCGCGCCGAGGCGCGGGGTGAGGGCCCTCGCGGGGGCGGGGCGTGGTGCTCCCCCTCCTAGACCTCGGTCAACAGCGGACGCAGCACTGCGACAGGCGTCGCATCGAGAGCGTGCACCGCGGCCACAACCTCACGGCCGCGTTGCTCCCCGTACACTCCGCCGATGAGGTCGATCGCTTTCTCGTCGACCTCCGCCGTGGTCATGGGGTTGTCCGCCGTACCATGGACCGCGGGCACGTGCCGCTCCAGGACACCGCTCGCCGTGTGGATGCGCACCGTGGCGGGGCGCTGGCGCTCCATACCCGCGAACTCGGCCGTGCCCTCCAGGCGGACCTTCGCCATGAGCTCCTCCACGGCAGGGTCGCTCATGCGCTCGTAGGTGTGGGTCGCCTGGAACGTGAGCTTGCCTCCATCCAGCGCGATGACGGCCATGCAGTACTGGAGGTTCACGTCCGGCATGTGGCGCCCGTTCACGATGTTGGCGCCCTGCGGCGGGAGCAGCGCCTCGACCTCGCGGATGTCGGAGGGTGCGACGCCGTGCTCGGTGACGAGCGATGACATCGCCTCGGCGGCCGCCTGGATCGGCGATCCCACCGAGAACTTCTTGATGTTGGTGAGGGTGATCTCGTAGTGCTCGCCCAGGCTCGATACCCACTGGGGGAACTCGTCCCGGCGTGGGCAGAACACGTCCAGGAAGCCGTTCTCGCCCTCGAAAGCGTCCTCCTCCCCCGTCATGCCGGAAGCGACGAACAGCGCTGAGGTAACGCCGGAGCGGGCGCCGTTCCCGCCGAACACGAACGACTTCTCGATGTGCTCGGAGTCGCGCGCCCAGGACGTGATGCCTGAGGCCTGCTGGGCGGTGTAGGAGAGCGCATGGCGCACGCCCCGCGGGTCGAGTCCAACGAGGGCCGACGCAGCCGCCGCCGAACCGAACATGGGGCCGATGGTGTGGGTGGCGTGCCCGTGCATGCCGCGCGCGTCGATGCCCCCCATGAGCCGCGCGATGCGCGAGCCGACGTCGTAGCCGAGGGCCACGGCCCGGAGAAACGCCTCGCCGGCGGCGTTCTGCCGTTCGGCAACCGCCAGGGCAGCGGGGACCACGGCGCATCCCGGATGCGTGAGCGACGGCGCGTGCGAGTCGTCGGTCTCGTCCGAGTGCGCGAGCATGCCGTTCGCCATCGCGGCATTGATGGCGGTGGTGACGACGTTCGAACCTATGACAGCGGCCTCCGGTACACCGCCCTGGGAGCGAACGAAGCTGATGGCGGCCTCGCCGGGCTTGAGCCGGGAGCCGGTCACCATGGCCGCGATAGTATCCAGAACGTGGTGCTTGGTCTTCTCCAGCACGGCGGGGGGAAGAGGCCGGTCCAGGGCTCCGGCGACGTAGGAAGCGAGAGTGTCGAGCGGGGATTGCTGGGTCATCGGGTCTCCTCGTTGGGCGTTACTGGAGTATCTCGCCGCCGTTGATGTGGATGGTCTGCCCTGTCACGTAATTCGCGTGCTTGCTGCAGAGGTAGAGGACAAGCGCCGCGACCTCCTCGGGCTGACCGAAGCGCGGGACCGGCAGCTTCGGGTCGATCCCGGAGATGTCGACGTCGCGCTCTGTGCCGGCGTCTCGCTCCACCTCGATGGAGGCCGGGGCAATGGCATTCACCGTGACCCCGTGCCTGCCGAACTCGCGGGCGAGTCCCCGCGTGAGGCCGACTATGCCGAGCTTGACCGCAGCCTTCATCGCTCCGCCGCCGCGGTAGGCGGAGACGCCGGAGTAGTTGATGATGCGTCCCCAGCCACGCTCCACCATGCCCGGGAGCACCGCGCGGCTGGCGAAGATGGGGCCGTCCAGGTTGGCGGCGGCAGTCGCCCGCCAGTCCTCGTTGGACTGCGCGAGGAATGGGCCCGACACGCGGTTCGTCGCGTTGTTCACGAGCACGTCGACTCTCCCGAAGGCGCGCTCCGCCGTCTCCACCGCAGCCTGCACCTGCCCTTCGTCGCCGACGTCGCACAGTGCTGTCACGACCTCGGCGCCAGCGGCACGGCACGCATTCGCCGTCTCTTCCAGCAGGCCGCCGCTCCGACGCGTCGTCAGGACGAGCCGCGCCCCTTCGGCGGCGAACGCCTCTGCGGTGGCCTTCCCGATGTTCCGGCCAGCGCCCGTGATGAGCACGACCTTGCCTGCGAGACCCATGTCCATATCGGTCCTCCCCACGCCCCTGGAGGATCCTACGCCCTCCCCTGGCCTGACTTTGATCGTCCACCTCTCCTCAACACGCGCTGGGGACGCGTGGGGATGGAACCGGGAGTGCAGAGTCCTCTCCCCTCTGCCGGGGGTGTGGGGGTGTCCCCCACAGGCA
>JAPOOH010000060.1 GCA_026713505.1 Chloroflexota bacterium
CAGGCCACACGGTCACACGGTGGGGCGGGGCGGTGGGGGGTGGGCATGCCACGCCGAACGCGCTGGCCAACCCGGCCTCCCCATTCTCATCCCCTTACACGGCCTGACAAGGCCCCGAGGCACCACAGGGTAGCCTGCGAAATGAGGGAGTGCAGAGGGGCCCTGCCCCTCTGCCGGGCGAGCGGAGGGTGGCCCCCGCAAGCGCACGGGCGCGTGGGTGGGAAGAACCGCGCTGCGCTGAAGCCAATCGCGCAAGGGTCCCTACTGAACGAACGAGCAGCGCACGCGGTGGCGTGGAGTGGGAAGGGGGCGTACCCCCCCACTCCCGCGTTGCGCCCTCCTATTCCGCCGGCAGGGGGCGGGCCTGGCGGCCGGGGCCGCCGGCGCCTCGCGCACGTCCTTGGCCGACGCCTCGTCGACGCCTCTCGGCCAGCGGCGCTTGAGCGGGTCGCTGACCGTGAGCGTGAAACTGCCCACGCCCTCGACGCCCATCTCGATCGTGTCGCTGTCCTGCATCGCGCCGAGGCCCTGGTGGTTGGTCCCCATGAACAGCACGTCGCCGGGGCTGATCTCCTCGATAGCAGCCACGAACTCGATCGACTCGGCGATGGAGTGGGCGAGGTCGTCGGTGTTGTAGTTGACGCGCAGCTCGCCGTCGACGCTCAAGGTGACCTGCAGGTTCTCCGGGTTGGTGATCTCGTCCTTGGTCACTATGCAGGGACCGAGGGGGCAGAAGGTGGGGTGCGACTTGTGCTCGGCGACGGGCAGCGTGTTGGGCACCCGGCCGCCGGCGGGCGTCGGCATACGCGCCGACACGTCCACACCCGCGGTGTAGCCGAAGACGTGGTCCATGGCTTCCGATGCCGGGATATCCTTGCCGCCTTTGCCGAAGACCAGCACGAGCTCCGCCTCGTGGTGGAAGATATTGGCGTCTATGTCGGGGAGAACCACAGTGCCGCCCGGGCGCAGGATGCTGTGGAGGCTCTTGGTGAAGCCCCACATCGGTGACGGCTCCCGTACGCCGAACTCGCGGTAGTTACCGCCCATGCACAGGATCTTGTTCGGGCGCGGCAGCGGTGCCTGCAGTTGCGCATCGGCGACCGGTGTGCCCTCCGCCGCGCGGGCATCGAGTTGGGCCTTCAGGTCGTCGTAGTTGGTGACCAGGTGGACGATCGCCGCCTGGCCGCCGCCCGGGCAGAGGTCACTTATGTCAATAACGCCCGCATCGGTCAGGATGCCCGGCTGGTTGTCGTTGTACATCACGAACTTCATTGTTTCCTCCTTGTTCCGTTCGGCGCGGCATCCTGGGATGATGCCGCGGAGCATCGCCCGCGCAGGTTGATGGCCCGTGACTCACAGCCTTGGGCCGATCCTCCGCTCTGATTGAACGGCGGCTCCGAGATCGGACGATAGACTTCAATAACCTCGTCCGCAAATTCGGACCGACTCGGTCAGCACGTCTGTAGGCTGTGCACAACTCTCGACCCGCTCATGGTGAGCCTATCGAACCTCGGGGCAGCCTGCTGGACGAGGGAGTGCAGAGGGGAAATCCCCTCTGCCGGGGGGGTCCCCCACAAGCGTTCGGGCGGGCGGGTGGGAAGAACCGCGCTGCGCTGAAGGAAGCTACGCAAGGGTCTCTGCAAGGAGAGGGAGTCAGGCATCGCTCCCACAGGGCAGCCACTCGCGCATCCGGGCGCGATGGGATACCCTTACCGACTGCGGCGCGGCGCGCGCTCACAGCATTTGCACTCAGCGGAGGTGGACGGTGACAGTCCTCATCACAGGCGGCATGGGATTCATCGGCCTGCACACGGCCAGGGCGTTCGTCGACGCAGGCGAAGACGTCGTCATCACCTACTACCAGACCTGGCGCGAGCCCTCCTTCATCAAGGACGAGTACGGCAAGCGCGTCATCGTCGAGAAGGCCGACGTCTCGGAGCCGAGCGTCATCGAGGAAGTGGCCAGGAAGTACAAGGCGGAGCACATCGTCCACCTCGCCGTCCCCGGCGTCATGGCCCTCGGCCCCTACGACGACTACCGCGTCAACATGAACGGCCTC
>JAPOOH010000061.1 GCA_026713505.1 Chloroflexota bacterium
ATGAGCGCGTTCCGCGAGCGCACGTGGGAGGACTTCGAGAAGCTGCCGCAGGTGCAGCCGAAGAAGGCGCGCGCCGCGTCAACGAACGGGCACGCGGCCGCCGCTACGCTCGACGACGCCGTCGCTGCGTCCGAGGACGCTCAGCCCGAAGCCGGGGATGCCGGAGAGGACGAGGTCCCCGCGGCTGAGGACGCGCTCGACGCCGAAGACTCCATCGAGGCGGACGAGGCCGACGTCGAAGACACCGATGCCGAGGACGCAGCGGTGGACGCCGACGTCGAAGACACCGACAACGAGGATGCAGCAGAAGACGACGCTGACGACGTCCCGACTGCCGAGGCTCCCGACGCCACGGAAGCAGCCGACGACGACAGCGACACGTCCGCTCCCGACCAGGCAACGAACGTCACCGAAGGCACCACCCTGTCCATGTGGCACATCATGGACGCGCCGCTCTTCCCTGAGACGGACGAGGAGGAGGAGGAGGAGGACGGAGCGTAGCGCTTACGCCTTCTTGAAGCGGCAGCCGTAGAGGATGCTGCCGTAGTAGTTGAACGACCGCTTCGCTGCGGGGTCGTCGAAGGGATAGTCGGCGCCCAGTTGCCTCGCGGCTGCGAGGCCGGTGACGAAGCAGGTCTCCTGGCTGTTGACCAGCGTGTGGGCGCCGCAGTGCCACGTCCGCCGCTTGCCCTGGATGCAGCGGAAGAGGCTGACGAGCAGGACGACGTGTCGCACGTCGTGAACGATGTGCTGAAACCACCACCGCTTGACGATCTTGCTCTCGTCTATGGGCGTCACCGGGTTGTAGGTCACCAGGCAGGGCTTGTCCGACCGGTGGGCCCAGGGCTGCTGGTTGTGCATGATGTACGTGATCTCGTAGTTGTCCGGCCTCGCGCCGTACTGCTCGATGTGGTTGCTCCGCGTGGTGAGGGGCTGCACCTCGCTGTCGGGAAGGACCGACGAGTCGTAGTGGACGACGGTGTGGTTGTGGAGCTCGCTCTCGTAGCGCACGGACGAGAGGATGAAGCGTTCGAGCAGCGTCGGCTTGTCGAGCAGCATCAGCGTCTGGTTGGCGTTGCAGGCGAGGATCACGTCGTCGAACGTCTCCCGCACGCCTTCCATGTCCTCGACCACGACACCGGACGATTGCCGGTAGACCTTCCGGACGGGCCGGCTGAGGTGGATCCTGTCGCGGAATTCCGCCGTGAGGTTCTCGTAGATGCGCCGCGTTCCCTGGTCCCACGTCCACATGGGCGTGGCCTTCTCGATGTCGAAGAAGTCCAGGTACCGGGCGAAGAGCGCCGCGGGCATGTCGAACACGTTGGTCGCCATGAGGAAGTTGACGAACATGGGCTTCAGCACCTTGTACCGGAAGTCCCCGGAGTACCCACCCAGGTTCAGCAGCGTCCCCATGCTGACGTAGTTGAACGGGTTGAGGGCGTTCAGGAACTTCGACTGCGTGCGACTCAACCACCCGATCCGGTGCAGGCGCTTCAAGAGCCTCTGGAACTTCGCGATCTCGGGCTGCAGTTGCTTGCGGATGTCGGAATCGAAGTCGTGGGCGTAGACCTGGTCGCCGTATTTCACGCTGTAGTTGAACCGGGTATCGAGGAGCTCGATGCCGAACCTCTGCAGCAGCAACAGCACGTGGTTGTAGACTGACGGGATGCAGGCGGTGACGGAGATGTCGAAGGGGACCGAGGTGCCGTCGTCCTGCGGCATGTCGACCGTGACGGCGTTGCCGCCCACGCGGTCCTGCGCCTCGTAGAGCCGGAAGTCGAAGCGGTCCGGATGGTGATGGAGCGCCCACGCGGCAGCCAGTCCGGAGATGCCTCCGCCTACGATCGCGACCCGTCGGGGCGCTCTCCCTGTCTTCCCGGTTGCCATGGCCTCCTGTCCCCACTGGTGAAAGCGGGCGCATTGTAACCGCTATAATCGTGAGGCCAGCCGGAAACGGCGCCCCGCTCTCATGTCAGACGTACTCACCATCCGCGTTCCCGCGACGACAGCGAACCTCGGCCCAGGCTTCGATTGCCTCGGCATGGCGCTGTCGCTCTGGAATACGATGCGCGTCGGCTGGGCCGACAGGCCGACGCTCAGCCTGCACGGGCTGGGCGTGGAGCACCTGAGGCGCGACCCCGGCAACCTGATGTACCGCTCCGCCGAGCGCGTGCTCATCGAGACGGGCAACGCGGACCGCAGCCTGTCCATAGAGGCGTGGCAGGAGATACCGCTCAGCCGGGGGCTCGGCAGCAGCTCCGCGGCCATCGTGGGTGGCATCTACGCCGCGAACGCCCTGCTCGGCTACCCCCTCTCGCCGCACCGGCTGCTGGAGCTGGCGACGGAGATCGAGGGGCACCCGGACAACGTCGCGCCCGCGCTGATGGGCGGCATGAGCATCGTGGTGGCGGACGGCGAGACCGTGCACGCGGCTCCGGTGCCGGTGCCTGCGGACCTGCAATGCGTCGTCTACATCCCGGACAAGCCGATGGCGACACACGAGGCGCGGAGCGTACTGGGGCCTGAGGTCCCGCGCGCCGACGCAGTGTTCAACGCGGGCCGCACCGCCCTGCTCGTCGCAAGCCTCGCGCTCGACAGGCCGGAGTACCTGCGGCTCGCGACGCAGGACCGGCTGCACCAGCCGCAGCGTCAGCAGGTGTACCGGCAGATGAAGGTGATCTTCGACCACGCGCTGGCTGCCGGCGCGCGGGGGGTCTTCCTCTCCGGTGCAGGGTCGTCCGTGGTCGCGTTCACGAAGCAGGGCGAGAACCGGGCGTTCACCATCGGCTACGAGATGGCCGACGCCGGGGACAAGTCAGGCCTGACCGGCACCTTCCAGGTTCTGAAGCCGGCGCGGGGCGGCGCGGAAGTGATTCCGCACCCGAAGGGACTGGAATAGATGGCCGTACTCGTTCAGAAATACGGCGGGACGTCCGTCGGCGACGCGGAGAAGATACGCCACGTTGCGGAACGCATCGCGGCGGCGCACCGCGCGGGCAACAGCATCGCGGTCGTCGTATCCGCGATGGGGGACACGACCGACCGCCTCATCGACCTCGCGCAGTCCATCAGCGCAACGCCCGACCCAAGGGAGCTGGACCTGCTGCTCTCCACAGGAGAGCTGGTCTCCTGCACGCTCGTGACGATGGCGCTCCGGGAGATAGGCGAGCAGGCCGTGAGCATGAGCGGGGCTCAGGCGGGGATACGCACGGACACGGCGCACGGGAGCGCTTCCATCGTGGACTTCGACGCGGAGCGCGTGCAGCAGGCGCTGGACGCGGGGCGCATCGTCATCGTCGCGGGGTTCCAGGGCGTCACACACGAGATGGACGTGACGACGCTGGGCCGCGGCGGGTCGGACACGACTGCGGTCGCACTTGCCGCGGCGCTGGGGGCGGAGCGGTGCGAGGTGTACACGGACGTGGACGGCATCTACACCGCTGACCCGCGGATCGTGCCGGACGCCCGCAAGCTGGAGGAGATCGGCTACGAGGAGATGCTGGAGCTGGCGAGCTACGGCGCGAAGATGCACCCGCGCTCGATAGAGCTGGCGGCGTGGTACAACACGCCGGTGCTGGTGGCGTCGAGCGCGCGGGACGTGCCCGGCACCCTGATCCATGAGATTGCGCCATCAGGGGATGGTGCGCCATCAGGAGATGGTGCGCCGGCAGGAGCCGGCGGGCCGGAAGAAGGAGCAGGGATGGAAGTCGCGAACAAGGTGCGGGGAGTGACCTACGAGCGCGGAGTAGCGCGCATCCCGCTGCGCGCGGTGCCGGCCCGCCCGGGTATCGCCGCCGCAGTCTTCGAGCCGTTGGCAGCGTCCAACATCAGCGTGGACACCATCGTCCAGAACGCGAGCGCGGAGCGGCTGACGGACCTGTCGTTCACGGTGGACAGCTCCGACCTGCGCGCGGCGCTCCAGGTGACCGAGGGAGTCGCGGGGGCGATCGGGGCGGAGGAGTGCGTATCGCACGACAACCTGGGGCAGGTGAGCATCGTCGGCACGGGCATGCAGAACGCGCCGGGGGTCGCCGCGGTCATGTTCTCCGCGCTGGCGGAGGCGGGCGTCAACATCGAGATGATCACGACGTCGCAGATACGCATCACGTGCGTGGTGGACGAGGCGCAGGTGAACGACGCCGTGCGCACGCTGCACGCGGCGTTCGAGCTGGCAGAGGGGTAAGGAGACTGGAGGCCGGGCCGCTGGGCCCCGAGCGAGAGACTAGGCCGAGAGCATCCGCTTGTTCTGCATGGTGCGGAGGCAGCGGGTGCAGACTTTCATGCGCTTGGCCTTGCCGCCGATGGTGAGCATCGCCCGTTGGATGTTGGGGAAGAACCAGCGGTTGGTGTGCCGGTTGGAGTGGCTGACGTTCTTGCCCGCGCGGCGGCGGGCGCCGCAGAGTTCACAGCTGGCCATGTCGCTCTCTGTCGCCGGAACGCGCCCGGCGGGGTAGAATGCGCGCACTCGAAAGAGGCGCAGACGCAGAGTATATCACGCCTCCGCGCCCGTTGCGAACCGATGAGCCCAGACACACGCCAAACCTTCGACGCCCAGGGATTCCGTCAACTCGTACTCTCCGGCGCAGGCTGCCTGGAAGCGAACGTCGACGCCATCAACGCGCTCAACGTCTTCCCGGTGCCCGACGGCGACACGGGCATCAACATGCTGCTGACGCTGCGCGCGGCGACCACCACCGAGCTGCCGGACGCGGCTTCCGCCACCGTGGGCTCGATGAGCAGCACACTGGCGCGCGGTGCGCTGCTCGGGGCCCGGGGCAACAGCGGGGTCATCTTCTCCCAGTTCATGAAGGGCCTCGCCAGCGGACTCGCGGAGTGCGAGCACGCCGACGGCGCGGCATTCGCCGGGGCGTTGCGGGCCGCGGCGGACGCGGGTTACCAGGCGGTCGGCAATCCGGTGGAAGGCACCATGCTCAGCGTGATGCGGGCCGCCGCAGAGGCGGTGCACCCGCCTGACGGCGCATCGGGCGCACCGGAGGTGCTGCGCACGGCCTATGAGGCCGCAGAGCGCGCGCTGGCGTACACGCCCGAGCAACTGCCCGTGCTGAAGCAGGCGGGCGTCGTCGACGCCGGCGGCCAGGGGGTCGTGGCCTTCCTCGCCGGGATGGTCAACTTCGTGAGCGAGGAGGCGATCGAGCTGCGCATCACCGCGCCTGAGGGCGGGCTGGAGAGCGCAGCCGCGAACGTGAGCCACGAGTTCCTGGAGCACACGGAAGAGGAGATGTACGGCTACTGCACGCAGTTCGTCGTGCAGGGCGAAGGGCTCGACCCGGACGCGGTGCGCGAGCGCGTGATGGCGATGGCGGCGTCAACGGTCGTGGTCGGCGACGACCGCGTCGTGCGCGTGCACGCGCACGCGGAGGACCCGGGGCCGCTGCTGAGCATGGGCGCGGCGATCGGCGCACTGGACCAGATCAACATCCAGAACATGGACCTGCAGCACCAGGAGTTCATGTCCCTCCACGGCTACGGCGAGGATGCGCCGGAACAGGCGGAGGCCACGGAGCTCGCGGTCATCCCTGTCGCGCCCGGCGATGGCATCGCGCGCGTGTTCCGCAGCCTGGGTGCGACCGCGACGGTCTCCGGCGGACAGACGATGAACCCGAGCGCGGCGGACATCATCGCCGCCGTGCAGCAGGCGAACGCCGCGTTCACCATCGTGCTGCCGAACAACAAGAACATCGTGCTCGCGGCGGAGCAGGCCGCCGAACTCTCGGAGTCACCCATCGCGGTGGTCCCGTCCCGCAGCATCCCGCAGGGGATGGCGGCGATGCTGGAGTTCAATCCCGACTTGACGGGCGAAGAGAACGCCGAGGCGATGCGGGACGCGCTGGAAGGCGTGCGCTCCGGCGAGGTGACCACGGCGGTGCGCTCAACAACGATAGACGGCGTGGACGTGCAGGAGGGGCAGGCCATCGCGATACTGGACGGCGCGCTCGCAGCAGCAGCCACGACGCCCAACGACGCACTCGCGGCGATGCTGGAGTCCGCCGGACCGGAGGAAGGAGCGCTGGTGACGCTCTACTACGGCGCGGGGCTGAGCGAGGAGGCCGCGCAGGAAGCGGCGGGCGCAATCGCAGGACGTTTCGGCGGCATCGAACTGGAAGTTCACGAGGGCGGTCAGCCCCACTATCATTACCTCGTCTCCATCGAGTAGAGACGAAGGAGGTTGGCATGGCGGTAAAGGTCGTAACTGACAGCGCATCGGACATACCGGCGGAGCTCGCAGGGAAACTCGGCATCTCCGTCGTGCCCTGCACGGTCTTCTTCGGTGCCGAGGCATTCAAGGACGGAGTGGAGATCACCAAGGAGGAGTTCTTCCACCGGCTGACCACTGGCGACGTGATGCCCACCACGACGCAGCCCTCAGTGGGGGACTTCCTGGATGTCTACAGACCACTTGCGGAGAGGAACTATGAGATCGTGTCGGTGCACGTCTCGGGCAAGCTGAGCGGGACGGTTAACTCGGCACGCCTCGCAGCCGAGGAGCTGCCGAACGCCACGGTGGAGATAGTGGACACGGACCTGGCCTCGATGGGAGTCGCGCTCGCGGCGAAAGCCGCCGTGGACGCCGCTGCCGGAGGCGCGGACGCGGCTGGGGCAGCCGAGGCCGCCCGCAATGCGGCTGCCAACACAGAGGTCTTCGTCGTGCCGGACACGCTGGAGTACCTGAAGCGCGGGGGTCGCATCGGCGGGGCGCAGGCGTTGCTGGGGTCGCTGCTGTCCATGAAGCCGATACTCAAGCTGAAGGACGGCGAGGTGCACCCGCACGAGAAGGTCCGCACCAAGGGCAAGGCGGTGCAACGCATGTGCGACATCGCAGCGTCCGGAGGCCCGTACCGCGAGGCGGCGGTGATGC
>JAPOOH010000062.1 GCA_026713505.1 Chloroflexota bacterium
AGCGTCCTGCCGCCCTGGCAGACAGCGACCTTGCTCGTGCCGCCGCCGATGTCGATGTTCATCACGACCCCGCGCGTCTTTTCGGACTCGGCGATCGCGCCCGACCCGTGGGCGGCCATCGCCGCCTCGAGACCGTCGCCCGCGCTGACGGCGACGAATTTCCCGGCCTCGTGCGCGAAGAGGTCGGCTATGGCGCGGGCGTTGTGCCGCCTGACAGCCACGCCGGTGAGGATGAGCGCGCCGGTATCAATCTGCTCGCGACGGAGCCCCGCTGCGCGGTACTGCGCGTCTATGAACGCGCCGAGCGCGGCGGCGTCTATCGTCGCGCCCTCGTCGACATAGGGCGTCAGCAGGATGTCCGACTCGCGGATGATGGTGCGCTTGACGATGACGTAGCGCGTGTTACGCCGCTCCAGCTCCAGACCGGAGAAGACGAGGTGGGACGTGGACGACCCGATGTCCACGCCGACGCTGGTGAGGTGAAGCTCCTCCTCGCCCATGAATGAGCGGTCTGAGCCGGTGAAGCCTTCGCGTTGCTGTTGCGTCAATGGAACTCCGAGGCGCGCGCTACCGCTGCGGGGCGGTACGGCGGCGGAGACAAGTGTAGGAGCGTGCTCAACGGAGCGTCAAGGAAGGCGGGGTTAAGGAGTAGACTCCCCACCGAGGCACGGAGCATCTACGAATGAGACGGAGCATCCAGGCGGGCCCCGGGTCCAGCATGTTCAGCCGGCAGGGCCTGCCGCTCTTCGCGACGTACCTCATCTGGGGGACGGGAAGCGGCGCGCAAACGCTGGGACGGTCGCTGTTCGCCTTCGAACTCAGCAACTCCATCTTCTTGGTCACGCTGATCTTCGCGGCGCTGGGCGCTTCCCGCATCTTCTCCGCTCCGCTCACCGGGTTCCTGGCGGACCGCGTCGGGCGCAAGCCGCTGGCCGTGATCGGCGCCGGGCTGCGGGGCGGCGCCTCGTTCGGGGTGCTCTACATCGACAGCTACGCGGCCTTCTTCGTGCTAGAACTCATCGGCAATACCGGCGTGGCGATGTGGCAGACCACCTCGCAGGTCGTCATCGCGGACATGAGCACACCGGAGAACCGGGGACGCGCGGTGGCGATGCGGAACTCGTCCATGCGGCTCGGCCAGCTCATCGGGCCGGTGCTCGGTGGGTTCATTGCCGTGACGTGGGGTCTGCCGCAGGTGTTTGTCGTGAACGGTGTCTCCAAGTTCCTGGTCATGTTCATCACGCTCTACCTCATCGGTGAGACCCGCCCGACGCGCGAGCGGCGTCCCGCGGCGGAGCGGACCTCCTTGCGCGCCGACCTGCTCCCCATCGTTCTGAGCCGCGCCTTCCTCGCGCTGGGTCTCACCACCATCGCCGCGGCGCTGATCGGGCAGAGCATGGTGCAGGCGATGTTCCCCATCGCAGGGAAGGTGGATGCCGGCCTGATCGAGAGCGAGATCGGACTGCTCATCACAGTCGCCGGCATCGTCACGCTGCTCTGCTCTTTCCCCAACGGCGTGCTGGTGGACCGCCTGGGACGCAAGATGTCATTGGTGCCCGGACTGCTGATCGCCGCCGGAGCGGCGGTCGTGCTCTCGATGATGGACGGCTTCAGCATCGCGCTGCTCGGAATGGCGGTGCTGGGTATGGCGATAGCGATGACGATGGGCTCGACGCAGGCGTTCGCCATGGACCTCGCTCCGGACGACAAGCGCGGCGCGTTCCTTGGTCTCTGGGCGTCCTTTCAGAGTTTCGGCTCTGCGGTGGGGCCGCTGGCCGCTGGGGCCATCGCCGAATTCTGGGGGTTCGGGACAGCGTTCATCGCGGTCGCGGGGTTCCTCGTGTTCTGCGCGCTCGCTATGGCGATGTTCGGCCCTGAGACGCGCGCCAGGAGTCGGCGTGACGCAGGGACGTCCGCTGGAACGCCGGGGCGCGAGTAGCCCACACCCCGGCGTGAAGCTTGCGGTTCCCTCAGAGGTTCAGGGTGATGGGCGCGAACATCTCCTCGATGTTCGCCCGCTTCTTCGTCAGCCCCTGCTCGTGCGAGTAGTCGATGAGCGTATTGAGCATCGCCTCGTTCGCCTGCATACCGTAGGGGTACGGGTCGCTGCCGAACACGGCTCGAGTCTGGCGCATGTAGTCGTTGCCGAAGACGAGGTCGGTCGGCATCCGCGCGGACAGCGTGCGGACGGACAGGTCCTTTGCCTGGACGAACGCGTTGTACAGGTTCAGCGCCACCCACGGGTACTCGCGATAGACGTCGCCGCGTATCACGTAGGTGTGGTTCGCTGGAATGAACCCGTGCTCCTTGTAGAAGCGCGACCCCTCGGCGATGCGGTCAGGGAACAGCGGCTTGATCTTGCTCAGGTCGCCCTGGCCCTGGATGCGCCACGAGCGGTCAACGAGATTGGGCCCCTGCCCGCCCGGCTCGTTGAGGGCGGCAGGGTTGACCGACGCGATGTCCAGCTCGTTGGCAAGCAGCATGGACGCAAGGCTCTTGTCCGGCGGGACGCGCTGGAACGAGATGCCCTCCGGCGGCTCGAAGCCCGTGGCACCCCCGTGGCTCATCTCCTCTGTACGCTCCATGTACCAGTGCACCTTGTACTGCGACACGCCGTGGTCGTGGTCGATGATGCCGCGCATCCAGAGCGCCGCCGTCTGCTGGTACTCCCCTACACCGATGCGCTTGCCTACCACGTCCGCCGGCTTCTCGATGCCGGAGTCCGTGTGGTAGTGCAGGTTCATATGCATGAAGCTGCGGTGCGGGAATACGGGTATCGCGATCCAGTCCGCTCCCTGCTCCCGCGAGATGAGGTACGACGAGATCGACAGCTCGTGGAATTCGAACTCGTGGAAGTTCAGGTGCCGCCAGGCACCCTCGGACATCCCCCCGAAGGTGTGGATCAACTCGATCCCCTCGGGCTGGACCCGCCCGTCGAGCAGCGGCGCGACGCGGTCGCTGCCGGACGACATGAAGCTGAGCCGGAGTTTCGGTTTGTTGACCATGGGTTTCCTCCGTTGTGCTGTAGGTGTACGGGTGCAAGTCTGCGTTTGTTACGTCCCCGTCGCCCGAGCGAATATCTCTTCCGCCGTGCGCGCGATGGGGCCGTACTTGCCGGTGGGGCTGCGTACGAGCTTGCCCGTGTCCGGGTCCTTCTCGCCGGACATCGGCAGGGCCTGGAACGCTCCGCCTATCCGGCGGCGTCCCTTCAGGCGGCGCTCGCCGGGCGCGCGGTGCTCGTCGAACGTGAAGATGATCTCGTTCTCCGCGGGGGCGCGGACCGGGTTCATCGGGTCGGCGCCGGCCCCC
>JAPOOH010000063.1 GCA_026713505.1 Chloroflexota bacterium
ACTCGCGGCCGCGATGGAGGGAGTGAACGCGCAACTCGGCGGCGTCGACATCCTCGTCAACAACGCCGGCCTCATCGCCCCCCGCAAGGAGTGGGCGACGTGGACGAAGGAGGAGGTCGAGCGGTTCGCCGAGGTGAACTACATCGGCTACTTCCTCACCATCAAGGCCGCCTACCCCTACCTCAAGGCGAGCGGACGGGGCCGCATCATCAACGTCGCCTCACGCACGTTCTTCATGGGCAACCCCGGCCAGACGCCCTACGTCTCCGCGAAGGGCGCCGTCATCGGCCTCAGCTGGAACATGGCCAAGGAACTGGGCGGCGACAACATCACCGTCAACGCCGTGATGCCGGGACAGGTCGCGACCCCCGGTACGCTGGAGTACAACGACGAGGAGATGTTCAACCGCACGATGCTGAACCAGGCGATCAAGGCGCGTGTCTACCCGGAGCACCTTGCCGCGCTCATCGCCTTCCTCGCCAGCGACGACGCTGCCATGATCTCCGGACAGTCCATCGTCGTCGACGGTGGCGGCCTCCTGCACTAGGCGTCCTCGTCGTTCCTGCGGAGGCAGGAACCTCGTAGCCCTTGGACGAGGGCCAAGGCCTGTTATTCTCGCAAGAGCGAGGATCCAGAGGACAACAGAGCATGTCAACCGTCAAGCGCATCGTGTGTCTGGCGAACGCGCGTAAGGAGCGCGAACGCTGTATCGCCGGCAAGGAACTACTGGCCGACGAAAGCGCAGGCACACGGCTCCGCCCTGTAAGCGATCAGAGACCTAGCGGCGCACTATCGCGAAGCGAGCGCATCTATCAGCATTGGCGAGTCGTACCTCACCGTAAGCCTTGCAGGGCAATCAGACGGCTACGCCTACAAACTCATCGCAGGTGTCATCTAGCGAGAGTAGGCCCCTAAACCCTTCACGCGTGCGCGTGGACGTGCGGCGGCGACCCCTCGCGCTCCGCGAGGAACCCTGCGTACGGCGCTTCCGACAGGTGCAACGCGTGCGTCTCCGGGTCGCACGCCACCCCCACCCAAACCTCGCCGTCCGCGAAGTGCTCCTTCTTCCACACCGGCACGACGTGCTTGATGCGGTCGACCACGTACAGCCCCGCGAGGAACGCTTCGAGCCGGTGCGGCGCGCCCACCGCCACCACGAGGCTCACGTCGCCGATCTCCAGCCGTCCGATGCGGTGCCGCGCCGAAATCGCCGGAACGTCGAACCGCGCCATCGTCTCCTCGAGTATCTGGCCGATGACCTTGTGCGCCATGCGCTCGTCGGCCTCGTACTCCAGGCGCAGCACGGGGCGCCCTGCCGTGTTGTCGCGCGTCGTCCCCTCGAATGTCACCACCGCGCCGTTGAACGCCCGCTTCACCGCGTCCGCAGTCGCGCCTACGTCGATCTCATCGGACCCGACCCACACGTCCACACCCCCGCTCACCGGCGGGTAGAACGCAACGTCGTCGCCGTCGTGGAGCGGGTACGCCAGGTTGCCGAACTCCTCGTTGACCGCGATGAGGTGCGGCCTGAAGTCGCGCGGCAGTGCAGGCGCCGCGGCGAGCAGCGCCTCGACCGCGTCGGCAACGACTGCGCCGTCGCCGAGTGCCAGCGTCACCCGGTCGAGCCCCGCGGTCTCACGGTAGGAGGCGTAGAGGCGTATGAGAACGTTCATGCCCGGATTATACCCCCTGCCCCACGTCGTTCCGCGTGCCCTGTCATGCCGAGCGTAGCCAAGGCATCTCTCGGAGGGCTGCCGTTTCTGTGGAGGCAGGAACCTCGCAGTGGGAACCGTGAACCTCGACGCCACGTATACTTGAGTGAGAGGAGACAAGAATACATGACCCGACTCCTACCGACCTCTGCACTCCTGTTTTCCATACTCTGGACCGCCGCCTGCGGCGCGGGGCCCACTCCCACCCCCACGGATACTCCCCCACCCGTCGCTACCCCTCCTGCAGCGACGGCCA
>JAPOOH010000064.1 GCA_026713505.1 Chloroflexota bacterium
CACAACGCCGGACGGGCAGACGACAACTGACAGAATCGCTGGACATTAGCGACGGGGTGGGTCAATTCTAAACCGTCACACCTGGGTCAAAAGTAAACCGTCATTGACAGGGAAAGCCGGGATAGACGCGAAGACCGGTCCCCCGCGCCGGTCGTGGTAGGGCGATTCTGCGGGGGTCGCCAGGGCACCCACCAAGGGCGGCCTCTACACCAGGGGACGAGGCGAGATTCCTGCCTCCGCGCGCGTAAAGGCAGCGCGGAACGACGGGGAGGCGCGGGATGGTTCCACCACGAGCGGTGGCGGGGCGCATGTATCCTGTCTGAGACCGCCTGTGCCTCCGGAGCCCGCACATGCCTCACCTGACGAACGAATTCGGCCAGCCTATCGGTCCTCCGCTCCCCGGCTGGACGCCTCCCGCGCGTCCCGCCCGCCGGACGATGCAGGGGGCGTACTGCACGGTGGAGCCGCTCGACGTCGGCACGCACGTGCCGGACCTGTTCGAGGCGCTGTCGGTGGTCGAGCCGGCCTGGACGTACCTTCCGTATGGCCCTTTCGCGGACGTCGCCGCGTTCCGGGAGTGGGCGCGGGCGGCGTGTCTCGGCGACGACCCGCTGTTCTACGCCATCCGTGACAACGACACCGGGAAAGCCGCCGGTGTGGCCAGTTACCTCCGGATCACGCCCGGTTCCGGTACGATCGAGGTGGGCCACATCCACCTCGGCCCGGCGCTGAAAGGGAGCAGGGCGGGCACCGAGGCGATGTTCCTGATGATGGAGTACGCGTTCTCACTGGGATACCGGCGTTACGAGTGGAAATGCGACGCGCTGAACGCACCATCGCGGAACGCGGCGCTCCGGCTGGGCTTCACGTTCGAGGGCACCTGGCGGCAGGGGACGGTCTACAAGGGGCGGAACCGGGATACGGACTGGTTCTCCATCACCGATGCCGAGTGGCCGCGTCTGCGGAAGGGGTTCACCCGCTGGCTCGACCCCGCCAACTTCGACGAGAAAGGCCGCCAGCGTCGCCCGCTGCAGGACTGTGCGCGGTCCGGGGAGTAGGGCGGCGGTTCTGCATGGGGCATCTGCTCTGTACTATGCATCCGGTCACGCCGCGCTGTCCGCTGACAGTGCATAGGGCACACGGATGCGAAATGGACAATGAATGGGGATAATGTGGACGGATTCCCCGGCGAGGGGAGAACGGCAATGAACCAGTTGCTTCAAGAGGCATTCGAGAAGGCCGCAGGGCTCCCGCAAGCGGAGCAAAACAGGCTCGCGCGTTTCCTGCTGGCTGAGTTGGAGTCGGAGCGGCGATGGGCTGAACTGTTCGACAGCTCTGAATCGGAGGACTTTCTGGAGCGCCTGGCCGATGAGGCATTGTCTGAACACCGCGCAGGACGAACGCTGCCCCTGAAGACGGAAGAACTGTAGGCGTGCGGTCGTTTACCCAGAGGCGCTTGTGGGATGCCTACCATGAGTATGACAGGCTTCTCAGGCGTTCGTAGACGTGTGCGAGGGTGTA
>JAPOOH010000065.1 GCA_026713505.1 Chloroflexota bacterium
AGCGTTCGCCGGACGCGGACGCCAGGTATGGCACGGCAACTTCTTCCCGGACATGGCCGCCTGGGACAAGCTCGTCCCGTTTTGGGGACGCGGCGCGGGCGAGCACGTCGTCTTCATCCAGTCGCCCGGCTCAGAGATGCACGCGCACATGTCCGTCTTCCCCGCCCGCACCTACAAGAAGGGCCACCGGCACGGGCCCGGGCGCGTCATCGTCATCCCCGGCGGCGAGGGTTACTCCGTCATGTGGGAGGAGGGCCAGGAGAAGGTCGTCATCCACTGGCACGAGGCGAGCTGCTTCGTTCCCCCGGACCGATGGTTCCACCAGCACTTCAACCTCGGCGGAGCCGACGGGCGCTATCTCGCGCTCCATCCGCCGAACCAGTTCATGGGCATGTCGGAGAAGGTGACGGACAGGGGACGAGACCAGATCGAGTACCCGAACGAGGACCCGTGGATCCGCGAGTACTTCGAGAGCCAGCTTGCCGAGCGCGGCATGACCTCCGAGATACCGGCGGAGGCTTACGAGGACCCCGCGTACGAGTGGGACTACTCGGCATCAACGACCTGATGCCCGGTGCGCCACGCACCAGCACGATACGGTAAGATAGGGCGGCGCCGGGCATAGTCCCGGCGCTGCATTGCAATCCACTCCCGAGGACGCCACATGCACGACGACGACGATCTCGACCATGCACACGTATTAGACCTGCTCGACGACGAGGAAGCCGAGGATATCGAGGGGATCGAGAAGTTCACGCTCTACAGCGTGGGCATAGACATTGGCTCCTCCACCACTCACACCATCTTCTCCCGCCTGATTCTCCGCCGCGAGGGCGCTGGGCTCTCCGCCAAGTTCGTCGTGACCAACCGCGACGTCCTCTACCGCTCGCCCATCATGCTTACGCCCTACTCGTCCGGCACTGCCATCGACACGGACAGCGTGCAGGAGTTCATCGAGCGTTCCTATCAGGACGCGGGCTTCACGCCGGACGACGTGGACACCGGCGCTGTCGTCATAACGGGCGAGGCGCTCAAGAAGGAGAACGCCCAGCCCATACTGGAGTACTTCTCCGAAGAATCGGGGCGGTTCATCTGCGCGTCCGCGGGCCCGATGCACGAGGCGCTGCTGGCGGCGTTCGGCTCCGGCGCGGTCGCCATCTCCAAGAGCAACTCCAATACCGTGCTGGACGTGGACATGGGCGGCGGCACAACCAAGATCTCCCTCATCCGCAGCGGTGAGATAGCCCAGATGGTCGCCATCGAGGTCGGAGCGCGCCTCATCGCCCACGACGACGACATGACCATCAGCCGTGTCGAACAGCCAGCCCGCACCATCCTCGGTTCGCTCGGCCAGTCGGTTGAAGTCGGAGAGAAACTCACCGACGAGAAGCGCGAGCAGTTCGCCGCGAAGATGACCGACATCCTCTTCGACGCCATCAGCGGCGGCGAGTTGGACCCGCTCACCCAGTCGCTCTTGCTCACCGAGGAGCTCGACATCGACTCCCTGGCGGACGTCGACCACGTCGTCTTCTCCGGCGGCGTCTCCGAGTACGTGTACGACCGCACGAGCGAGTCGTACGGTGACATCGGCCCGTCGTTCGGAAAGATGGTCCGCGAGCGGTCGCAGGCCACGTTCCGTCCAGGCATGCTGGTGATGCCTGCCGAGGGCATCCGCGCCACCGTCATCGGAGCGGGAGAGTACACGCTCCAGGCGAGCGGAAGCACCTCGTACATCTCCACACATGACGTGCTCCCGGTGCGCGGCATCCAGGTCGCCCGGGCATTCATCAACAAGGAACAGACGGCGGAAGAGATGGAGGCTGCGCTGTCGGCAGGCGTCGGCAAGTACGACCTCTCGAAACTGCCCTCCACCATGGCGCTCGCCATGTCCATAGCCGGACAGCCGGACTACTGGTACATCCGGCGCCTGGCCGAGTCCATCGTCAAGACCGTGGACGACGAGCCGCCGGAAGCTCCGGTCTTCGTCGTCGTGGACGTGGACGTGGCCAAGTCGCTCGGCGGCATCATCCGGGAGGAGTTGCACCTGGACCGGGCCGTCATCGCGATCGACGGCATCGAGGTTGGCGACCTCGACTACGTGGACGTGGGCAAGCCGATGGGTGCGAGCGAGGTCATCCCCGTAACGGTCAAGTCGCTCGTGTTCTCCATCCGCTCGCAGTCGGGCTAGGGTCGAGCGTCAGGGGAGCAAATCATGCTCATCGCCGCACTCGTCTTCGGGCTCATGGGCGGCCTGGTCGGCCTGCCCATCGGAGTGCTCACCCTTGGGGGCACTTTCGATGATATCCCGCTGCTTACAGGGAACAGCACCATTGCCGGGAGCCTGGTCTTGTTGCTCTCGCTTCTGGCTATTGTGGGCGCCGTGAGAAGCCGGAAGAACCCGTGGCAGGGAGCGGCACTGCTATTCCTCTCCGGGACCTGCTGCATGGTTGTCGTCAACATATTCGGGGCCCCCATCTTCTTCCTCACGTTCCTCGCGTCGTTCTCCGCCATTCGCGGACGCCGGGAAGTCCGCCGCTAACGCGCCGCTACCCTTGGCCTTCCCGTTGTTGGCTCTTCCCGTTAACGGAAAGGCCGGAGCACGAATCGTGCTCCGGCCCTCGTTGTCGTCGTTCCTGCGTAGGCACGCGCTCCAGCGCGCAGCCCTGCCTTCCCTGACGGAACTACCGCTTACTTCAAGTGCTCCCCGAAGAACGCCAGCGTCTTTGGCCACGAGTCGGCAGACGCGGCCTCGTGGTAGCTCCCGCGCTCCGTGCAGAAGAAGCCGTGACCGGCGCCCTCGTAGACGTGGTTCTCTATCGACTTGCCCTTCTCCTTCAACACCCGCTCGATCTCCTCGACGTTGGAGACGGGTATGCCGCCGCCCTCCGTGCCCCAGAATCCGATGATGGGGGCCTGCACCGCGTCGGCGGTGGCGTCGAGCAGACGCGGGGCGTCGGGGCCGGCGTCCGGGCGCGGCAGGATGCCGCCGCCGTAGTAGACCG